>CABZPS010000001.1 GCA_902527635.1 uncultured Pelagibacteraceae bacterium
AATATAATTTCTTTCGTACATGTAATTTGTTTTTTCGTTATTTAAATTTGAGATTTTAGAAAAATTATTTTCCTCAATAGTAATTAACTTTGGATTGATTTTATTAAAATTTACACCTTCCAAAACATCCATCTCATTACCTTCTGTATCAATATTTAAATAATCAGGATTTACTATATTTCTTGAAATTAATAAATCATCTAGAGTGTAAGCTTGTATGTCTATTTCTCTCTGTTCATTACTTTGTTTGATTAAAGAGTTTTGTTGATTTATTGGGGAATTTTCAAAATAAATTTTTCTTTCGGTTTTGTTGCTAATCGCACAACAAATATTCACATCATTAGGTCTCGCTATTTTAAATAAATCTATAGAGGTTTTACTTAAATCTACATTTGTACCTTTCCAGCCTTTTTTGAAAAGTGTGTATGTTAGAGAACCTTTAAATGGATGATATGCACCAATATCTATATACGTTCCTTTATCTTGATTTTTAAAAATTCTATTTACCATTACATCTTCAGCAAATTCAGCAAAATGTGAATTTGGAGATTTATTCTTATATAATTTTTGTAGCTTATAAAAAAAATACAAAAATTTATTGTCATATTTATTTATCATCACTTCTCTTTTGAAATTTTAAGCACTCCTATAAATGCTTCTTGGGGTATTTCTACTTTACCAAACTGTTTTGATCTTGCTTTTCCTTTTTTTTGTTTTTCCAAAAGTTTTCTTTTCCTATCAGTTGCGCCACCACCATGTATTTTGGTTAGTACATCCTTTTTGAAGCCTTTTATTGTTTCCCTTGCTATAATTTTTCCTCCTATTGCTGCCTGAATTGGTATCATAAAATTATGTCTTGGAATTAAATCTTTTAATTTTTCACAAACCTCTCTTCCAGTTTTTTGTGCAAAATCTTTATGTATCATCATTGCTAGTGCATCAACTGGTTCACCGTTGACTAAAATTCCAAGTTTAACTAGATTACCCTCTCTATGTTCAAGTATTTCATAATCAAAACTTGCATATCCACTTGTCATAGATTTAATTCGATCATTAAAATCAAAGACTACTTCATTCAATGGTAGTTCATAAGAAACTACAGCTCTATTACCCGAGTAACTAAGATTTTTTTGGATACCTCTTTTATCTTGACATAATTTTATTATAGAACCCAAATAATTATCTGGGGTGATTATAGTTGCATTAATCCATGGTTCTTCTATCGATTGAATAAATGTCGGATCAGGTAAGCTTGAAGGATTTTGTAAATCTTTAATCTCTCCATTATTAAGTTTCACTTTATAAACAACACCTGGTGTTGTTGTTAACAAATTGACATCGAATTCTCTCTCTAATCTTTCAGTAATAATTTCGAGGTGTAGTAGTCCTAAAAAACCACATCTAAAACCCAACCCTAAAGCTGAAGAGGACTCAGCTTCATAGGAAAAGCTTGCATCGTTAAGTTGTAACTTTGCCAATCCATCTTTTAATTTCTGATATTCGGAACTATCTACTGGAAACAAGCCACAGAAAACAACTGGTTTACTAGGCTTAAAGCCCGGCAAAGCTTCAACTATTGGTTTTGAAGCGTCACAAATTGTATCTCCGACTTTTGTGTCTGATAAAACTTTAATTCCAGTGGTAATGAATCCTATTTCTCCGGGGTTAAGTTCATTTACATCCTTAGGTTTTGGTGTAAATAAACCCACTTTTTCAACAATATAATCTTGATTTGTTGAAAGCATTTTTATTTTCATATTTTTTATGATTTTTCCATTGATAACTCTTACTAAAATAACCACCCCTAAATATGTGTCATACCAACTGTCTACTAATAAACACTTCAGATTTTGATCTAAATTACCTTTTGGACCAGGTAACTGGTTAACTATTTGTTCTAAAATACTATCTATACCCTCTCCAGTTTTTCCTGAACATGGAATAGCATTCCCAGTTTCAATACCAATCACATCTTCGATTTGTTTTTTTGTTCTATCTAAATCTGATGCTGGTAAATCAATCTTATTCAAAACAGGTATAATCTCATGGTTTATATCCATAGCTTGATAAACATTTGCTAATGTTTGAGCCTCTACACCCTGCGTGCTATCAACAATAAGTATCGAACCTTCACAAGCATAAAGAGATCTACTGACTTCATAACTAAAATCTACATGACCAGGTGTATCAATTATATTCAAAATATATTCTTTACCATTTCTAGATTTATAATTAAGTTTCACAGTTTGAGCTTTGATTGTTATTCCTCTTTCTCTTTCTATATCCATTGAGTCCAATACTTGAGCTTTCATCTCTCTTTCAGTCAATCCTCCACATCTGTGAATTATTCTGTCTGCGATTGTAGATTTGCCATGATCTATATGAGCAATTATCGCAAAATTTCTTATATGGTCAATCGTGGACATTTTTATTAAGATCGGATCTTTGCACCTATTTTATTTTCTACTGTTTCAATAATTAATTTATTTATTTTTTCTAAATCATTATCATTTAATGTTTTCTCTATAGATTGGATCGTAACACTTATTGCTATCGATTTTTGATTTACTGGAATATTATCACCCTCATAAACATCAAAAACTTTTATATTACTAATCAAATTATGGTCTACACTTGCAATAATATTGATTAAATCTTGAGCATTAACATCTTTGTTTACGATAAATGCAAAATCTCTTTCAGATTTTTGATAATCTGAAACTTTAAATTTATTTTTTTGATCATTTAAAGTTTTTTCTGGTAATTTTAATTTGTCTAAAAAAATTTCAAAACCTAGTAAAGATTCTGTCTTCATATCAAATTTTTTAATTATACTGGGGTGAATTTCTCCAAAATAGGCTGCTACCGAGTCTGCTCCCTTTTTTAAAAATAATCTACCAGATTTACCAGGATGGTAATAATTTGGAGTTTTGTCGTCTATAAAAAATTCTTCTGATTTATACCCTGCCTCAATTAAAGTTTGGACCACATCTTTTTTGACATCAAATACATCAACATTTCTCTCTTTTTCAATCCAAGATAATCTTGATTTTTTTCCTGATGACAAACCACATACGATTATATTTTGTTCGCCAGGCTTAGAGCCAGTAAAAATTGGACCTATTTCATAAATTGATAAATCCTTAAAACCTCTATCAAGATTTTTATTCATATATATTATCAAGTTTGAGAATATTGAGCTTCTCAAAACATTTAATTCAGTACTTATAGGATTTACAATTTTAATTTCTTTCTTAGTATCTCTGAAATAATCATTGTAATTTGAGTCTGTAAATGACCAAGTAATTGCTTCTAGATAACCTTTTGATGCAACCGATCTCTGTAAAAAATGAAACAATTTTTGAGATTTATTTAAAGTAGATTTCTTTCTTTCCTTGATTGGATCTATAATTCTTATTTTATCATAACCAATTATTCTGACCAATTCCTCAACAATATCTACTTCTTGGGCAATATCGGGTCTCCATGATGGGACAGTCAATTCAAAAAAAAATTTTTTCTTTTTATATTTGAAACCAAGATTTTCTAAAATTTTCAAAGTTTCTTTAGTAGAAAGTTTAAAACCTGCTATTTTCTCAAATAAATTAATATCAAATTTAATTATTTTTGTTTTATGAGTTTCAATTTTTTGAATATCGATTTTACTAATTTTACCACCACAAATTTCTTTGATTAATATTGCAGCTTTGTTTAATCCATCCTCAATTGATAATGGGTCAATGCCTCTTTCAAATCTAAACTTTGCATCAGTATCAAGATTCAATTTTTTTGCAGTAGTCCTTATTGACCCGGGTTTAAAATAAGCTGACTCTAATAATATATTCTTTGTATCTAATTCTGTTCCCGATCTTATTCCACCAATAATTCCACCCAGACCTAAAACACCTTTATGATCACTGATTACACACATTCCATCCTCCAGCTTATAATTCTTATTGTCTAAAGCATTAAATTTTTCTCCTGATTTTGAATTTCGAACAATAATGCCTTTTTCGATTTTATCAGCATCATAGGCATGTAACGGACGATTAATATCAAACATTACATAATTTGTAATATCAACTATTGCAGAAATTGGTTTTTGACCAATTGAAATCAATTTTTCCTTAAGCCATAGAGGACTTTCTTTATTCTTTACATCGGTAATAAGGCAACTACCAAATATGCTACATCCTTGATTTTTTTCTTTTTTTATTTTTACTTTTAAAGTTTGTCTAATATTTGATTTAATTTTCTTTTCCTTTAAATCAATTAATTTTCCAAAGCCTGAAGCGGCTAGATCTCTTGCAATTCCTCTTATGCCAAGACAATCTGGTCTATTGGGTGTTATAGATAAATCAATTAAATTAGACTTTGATTTTGAGAAATAACTCTTACCAATATTTTTTTCGTATCCAGATGATAATTCAATTATACCATCACTTTCATCAGATAAATTTAATTCAGACTCTGAGCAAAGCATTCCATAAGAAGTAGCTCCTCTTATTTTAGCTACAACTAGTTTTGTTTTAGTTTTTGGGATAATTGATCCTGGAGGTGCATATACCGTAATTAGTCCCTCAACTGCATTAGCAGCTCCACAAACAACTTTTTTTAATTCTTTTTCTCCAACATTAACATTGCAAACTTTTAGCCGATCTGCATTTGGGTGCTTTGTTGTTTTAATAATTTTTGCTACTTTAAAAAGTTCTTTATCTGAGGAGAGATTTTGTACTCCTTCTACCTCTAATCCAACGTTGGTAAGTTGCTCTAAAAGATTTTTTTCTTTTAAATTTGTCTTTACATGATCTTTGAGCCAATCAAATGTGATTTTCATCTACTCAAGCCTCTATAATTTGTTGGTACATCTAAAGGATCAAATCCAAAATGATTTAACCATCTATAGTCACAATCAAAAAAAGCTCTTAAATCATTAATCCCGTACTTTAACATAGCTAACCTATCGATACCTATCCCAAATGCATATCCTTGAAACTTAGTTGGATCCACTTTGACATTTCTCAAAACATTTGGATGTACCATCCCACAACCCAAAATCTCAAGCCATTGATCACCCTCACCAATAACTATTTTATCATCTTTCATCTCGTATCCTATATCAACTTCAGCAGATGGCTCGGTGAAAGGAAAATGACTTGGCCTAAATCTCATTTTGATTTTATCTAATTCGAAAAATTCTTTAACAAAATGATTTAGACATCCTTTTAAATGTCCCATATTTATATCTTTATCTATGTGAAGACCTTCAACCTGATGGAACATAGGTGCGTGTGTTTGGTCGCTATCCGATCTATATGTTCTGCCAGGGGCTATTATTTTAAATGGTGGTTTGTCTTTTAACATTGTTCTAATTTGAACTGGAGAAGTGTGAGTGCGTAATAATCTTTCTTTTTTTTCATCAAGATAAAATGTATCATGCATATCCCTAGCTGGATGGTTATCTGGTGTATTTAGTGCGGTAAAATTATTATATTCACTCTCAACATCTGGACCTTCTTCAACGCTGAAACCGATTTCAGAAAAAATCGAAGATATTTCATCAATTGTTTGTGACACAGGGTGAATTTTACCTCTTACAAATGGTCTTTCAGGTAAAGTAATATCAATTTTTTCTTTTTGTAATTTTTCTTTAATTTCCTCGTTTTCAATTTCTTTTATTTTCAAATTAATCAAATCTTGTAATTCATTCTTAATAACATTAAGTTCTGAGGCAAATTTTTTTCTTTCAGTTTCTGCAATGGTTCCTATTTTTTTAAATTGTAATGAAACTAATCCATTCTTACCAAATAAATCAGATTTTATTTGATTTACTTCTGACAAGTTTAATTTACTTTTCAGTTTTAAAAAAAGTTCATTTTTTATTTTTTTAAGATCTGACATTATTACAGATTATTTCCTCAGCGAAATAAAACAATAGGGAAGATTAATTTAGTGCAGATTGTGCTTTTTGGACAATGGTTTTAAAGGCTTCTGGACTATCATAGGCTATCTCAGCAAGTATTTTTCTATCAATTTTAATTCCACATTTATTTAGGCCATTAATAAATTTAGAATAAGTCAATCCCTCAGCTCTTACACCTGCATTAATTCTTTGAATCCATAAAGATTTAAAATCTCTTTTTTTATTTCTTCTATCTCTGTAAGCATATTGCATTGCTTTTTCCATAGCTTGTTTTGCGGCTCTAATAGTATTTTTTCTTCGACCCCACTGACCTTTAACAGCTTTTAAAACTTTTTTATGTTTTGCTCTACTTGTAACACCTCTTTTTACTCTAGCCATTTTTAACCTCTTAAACTATACGGCATGTACGACTTAACAATTTTTCCATCTTGTTTTGACATTGTAGTAGTGCCTCTTAATTTTCTTATTTGTGAATTAGTCCTTTTAATCATTCCATGTCTTTTACCAGCCTGGGCCATAATAACTTTTCCCCTGGCCGATATCTTAAATCTTTTTTTCGCCGAGCTTTTGGTTTTTAATTTTGGCATAACTGAGCGAGGTTATACATATAAAGAAATAAATTTACAACCTATATTAAGTCTTATAAAGGCTGGATTACCATAATCATTTGTTTACCATCAAACTTTGGATGTAATTCTATTTTGCCAATATCTTTCATGTCCTCTTTAATTTTAGCCATAAGCTCATTCCCAAGATGGGAGTGTTGAAGTTCGCGACCTTTAAATCTTATTGTAAATTTTACTTTATCACCTTTAGCAATAAATTTTTTTGCATTTTTTACTTTAAATTCATAATCATGGGTCTCCGTAACAGGTCGCATCTTTATTTCTTTTAACGAAACTATTTTTTGCTTTTTCTTTGCGAGATTTGCTTTTTTTTGAGCATCATATTTGAACTTTCCCATATCCATAATTTTACAGACAGGTGGATTAGCATTAGGAGATATTTCTATAAGATCCAATCCTTCTCTCTTAGCGATTGTAATTGCCTCATTTGTATTTAAAATTCCTAAATTATTTCCATCATTAGCAATTACCTGAACCTCAGGTGATGAAATTCTATTATTAGATCTCGGACCACGATCTTTAGTTCTTTTTTGGAAATAATTTTGTTTGCTGTCTGCCACTAATTTTTAAGATACTTTGTTTAGTGCAGAAAAACTTTTTAAAAATGAGTCTAATTTCATATTTTCTTGTTTATTAGAGTCCAATCTTCTAATGGTTACACTCTTACTGTCAACTTCTTTTTTACCACAAATCAGTAGAATTGGTATTTTTGCTAAAGAATGTTCTCTAATTTTATAATTCAGATTGTTATTTTTTAAATCTACTGAAGAACTCATACCTGAATTTTTAATTTTTTCACAAACTTTAATAGCATAGTCGTTGAATTCCTCGGATATAGGAATCACCATTGTTTGTGATGGAGATATCCAGAAAGGAAACTTTCCTGCATAATTTTCAATTAATATACCTATAAATCTTTCCAAAGAGCCAAACAAAGCTCTATGAAGCATAACCGGCACTTTTTTTACTCCATCTCTATCTACATATGAGGCACCTAGTCTACCTGGCAAGTTAAAGTCGACTTGTAAAGTTCCACATTGCCAATCTCTTCCAATAGCATCTCTCAAAACAAATTCGATTTTAGGTCCATAGAACGCACCTTCACCTTTATTAATACTATATTCTAATTTAGTTGCTTTAACTGCTTCTAATAAAGCAGATTCTGCTTTATCCCATACATCATCATCTCCAACTCTTAATTCAGGTCTATCAGAATATTTTAAAATGACATTTTCAAAACCTAAATCTTTATAAATTTCTAAAATAAGATTTGTTACTATCAAGCACTCTTGAGTAATTTGATCTTCGGTACAGAATATATGAGCATCGTCTTGAGTGAAGGCTCTTACCCTTAACAAACCATGTAATGCCCCTGAAGGCTCATAACGGTGAACTTTTCCAAATTCTGACATCTTTAAAGGTAAATCTTTATAGCTCTTAAGGCCTTGATTAAAAACTTCAATGCAACCCGGGCAATTCATGGGTTTTACAGCAAAAATTTTTTCATCTGGAGTAGTTGTGGTATACATATTTTCCCCAAATTTTTCCAAGTGTCCAGATTTTTCCCATAAACTTCTGTCTAAAACTTCTGGAGTATTTATCTCTTTATAACCAGCAATATTTTGTTTCATTCTCATATAATCGATTAATTTTTGAAATAAGGTCCAACCTTTTTCGTGCCAAAAAACCGAACCTGGACTTTCCTCTCTGAAATGAAATAAATCCATTTCTTTTCCCAATTTTCTATGATCTCTTTTTTCTGCTTCTTCAATTCTATTTAAGTGATCTTCCAAGTCTTTTTGATTAGCCCAGCCTGTTCCATAAATTCTTTGGAGCATTTCATTATTTGAGTCACCACGCCAATAGGCTCCCGAAACTTTTGTTAGTTTAAATGCTTTACCAATTTTGCCAGATGATACTAAATGTGGACCTCTGCATAAATCATGCCAAGTATCACCGTGATGGTAAATTGAAAGCTCCTCACTTTCGGGAATACTTTTGATGATTTCTGCCTTATATTTCTCACCAATTTTTTTAAAATGGCTTATTGCTTTATCTCTTTCCCAAACCTCTCTTCTTGTTTTAACATCTTTATCAATAATTTCTGACATCCTTTTCTCTATTTTTTTTAAATCATCCTCTGTAAAAGTTTCCTTTCGGGCAAAATCGTAATAAAAGCCATTTTTAATTACTGGCCCAATAGTTACTTGAGTTCCTGGATACAATTCTTGAACAGCCATGGCCATTATATGTGCAGTATCATGTCGAATAACTTCTAACCCTTCAGGATCTTTGGAGGTAAAAATTTTAACTGAGCAATCTTTATCAATAGAAAAATATAAATCTTTTAATTGACCATCTACGCTCATAATTAGTGCTTGTTTTAACAGAGATTTACTAATCTTATCTGCAATTTCCAATCCAGTAACTTCTTTTTGAAAATTTAAAGTTTTTCCGTCAGGTAATGAAATTATAGGCATTTAGTTTAACAATCTTTTATACTCTGAATAAGTAGAAAAACACATTTTTTCAACATTAAACTTTTTTACAATGTTTTTTCTACCTTCAATACCCATATTTTTCAATAAGCTTTCGTCCATGGTTATAGCTCGTATTATTTTTTTACTTAAAGATTCTGGATCTCCAGACTCAAACAATAATCCTGTTTTTTCATTAATCAAAGTTTCATTTGATCCACCAATATTGCTGGCAATTATCAGCTTTTCCATTGATTGGGCTTCTACCGCAACTCGTCCAAATGCTTCCGGTTCAATTGATGCTGAAACAATTATATCTGAAACTTTATAAGCCAAAGCCATATTTTTACATGAGTCAATAAATTTTATTTGATTAGAAATTTTGTATCGTTCACAAAGATGATGCAACTTTTTCTTGTATGCATCTCGTCCTTGATCATTACCTAGGACTACTGCATAAAATGCTTCGTAACCTAATTCAATATTAACCAAATTTATCGCTTCAATAAATAGTTCCTGACCTTTCCAGGATGTTAATCTACCTGGTAACAAAATAATCTTTTTGTTTTCCAATATACCCCACTCGTTCAATAATTTTTTTTCATCTTTTTCTAATAATGTACTAGAGTTAAAATAATCAACATTTATACCTCTAAATATTACGAGTAATTTTTTTTTTACATTAATGAGATTTGAATAGTTTTCTTTTATGTGGGAAAAAATAAAATTAGATCCAGCTATAATAAGATCTGACCTAACCATGACCGAATTATAAAATTTTTTAATTTTTCCATTAAAATTATATGTACCATGGAAAGTTGTTACGAATTTTCTTCCTGTAAATTTAGTCGCAATTAAACAAGACCAAGCTGGCGCTCTACTTCGAGCGTGAACTATGGATATATTGTAAAATAAAATGATAAAAACTAAAATTATCGAGTTTAATAAAATTAAAAAAGGATTTTTGCTATGAACAGGTAATCTGATTAATTTTACCTTTTTCCTATCTATAAATTTTGTTAACTCACCACCACTTGTAACTATGAAAGATTTACAGTTATTTTCTGGAAGATAATGAGCAATATCATAACAACCGGTTTCAGCCCCCCCGTAGCCTAGTTTGGGGATAACTTGTAAAACTTTTAAATTAAATGACATTGGAATTAATTATATAATAATCGAAATAACTAATAAACTTTTATGGCCAATTTTAAATACTTAAAACTAACAAAAACTAAAAGAATAAGGTATTTGACGAATTTTAAGAGAAAAAACACTTATCTTGTTTTTCTTCATGGTTTTAAATCAGACCTAGAGGGTCAAAAACCCAAAACTTTTTTAAGATTTGCAAAAAAAAATGATTTAGGTTTTTTAGCTTTAGAATATTCTGGCCACGGAAAATCATCAGGAAAATTTATTGATGGAAATATAACCAAATGGACAAATGAAACCTCAAAACTAATTAGAAAAATTGTCAAAAAAAATAACATAATATTAATTGGGTCAAGCATGGGTTCTTGGATTTCATTAAATCAATTTAAAAATTTTAAGGACCAAATTGTAGGTTTTTTAGGAATTGGCTCTGCACCCGAATTTCTAGAACACTTAATTTGGAAAAAATTTACAAAAAAAATCAAATCAGAAATCATTAAAAATGGTATATATACTCTTAAAAATGGTGACTACACTTATCCAATTACTCACCAATTAATAAAGGATGGAAAACGGAACAAAGTTTTAAACAAAAAAATAAATCAAAATGTAAATGTAACAATGGTTCATGGGAGTAAAGATGAGTCTGTTCCGGTAATTTACTCAAAAAAAATTTTGAATATGTTTAAATCGAAAAAAAAGAAATTAATAATTGTAAAAAACGGTGATCATAGTTTATCTTCACCTAAATGTCTTAAAATATTGAAAAGAGAGTTAAAATTAATAATCAGCTAACTTTTTGTATTTTTGTTTTTGTAGAAATTGGATTTTTAAGCTTATCAATCATTTCTCTTGGACAGACCTGTACAAAATTCTTTAGCTCGTTTTCAAAATCATCAATTATTTTTTTTGACAAATTTGATCCAGTTTCATTACTATGTTCGAGTACTAGTTCTTTTAATAACTTTGACCAATATTCAGTCTCTACATTTTGCCATACAACTGAGTCAGGATTTACTTTTTTTTCAAATTCTTTTGATTTATCGTAAATAAAAGCCATACCCCCTGTCATGCCGGCTGCAAAATTATCTCCAACATCGCCAAGAATTACTGCCATTCCACCTGTCATATATTCACAACCATTTGAGTCACAACCTTCGATAACAGTTATTGCACCAGAATTTCTTACTGCAAATCTATCCCCAGCTTGACCTGCTGCAAAAAGTTTACCTGACGTTGCACCATAAAGAACTGTGTTACCAATAATAGTATTCTCATTTGAAATCAAATTACTTTCATCAGGAAGTTTTATTGAAATGGTGGCTCCTGATAAACCTTTCCCAACGTAATCATTTGCATCGCCTTTTAAATTGAGTTTGAGTCCTTTTGCTGTAAATGCCCCAAAAGATTGTCCAGCTGAACCTTTAAAATCAAGAGTTAAAAAATTTTCCTCTAATTTTTCATAACCATATTTTTTATACAAGTGATGTGAAATTCTAGTACCCACAGCTCTGTTAGTATTTTTAATTAAAAACTCATTATTTATTTTCTCAGAGTTATCTAAAGCCTTTTCTATTTGAGGCCAAATCTCTTGATCCAGCGTATCTGGAACTTGATTAATTTTTGATATCTCACAGTACCTCTTGTTATTACCAGGGTCTGCTTGTACAAATAGTGGATTAAGATCTAAATCATCTAGATTAGGCGAGGCTTTACTTACCTGCATCAATAAATCTGTTCGACCAATAACTTCATTTAAAGATTTAAAACCAAGTGAAGCTAAAATTTCTCTTACCTCTGTAGCGATAAACGTAAATAAATTTACGACTTTGTCAGGAGTTCCTGTAAATTTTTCTCTTAGTTTTTCATCTTGCGTACATACTCCTACAGGACAAGTGTTCGAATGACATTGCCTTACCATAATGCAACCCATTGCTACTAATGCTGTTGTTGCTACACCATATTCCTCAGCACCCATCATGGCTGCAATAACCACATCTCTTCCAGTTTTAATACCCCCATCAGTTCTTAAAGTAACTTTGTGTCTTAGATTGTTTAATGTTAAAACTTGATTTGCCTCTGTAAGTCCCATCTCCCAAGGAATGCCTACATATTTTACACTTGTTTGCGGTGTAGCTCCAGTTCCTCCATTATGTCCTGAAATTAAAATTATATCAGCTTTTGCTTTTGCCACGCCAGCTGCAATAGTACCTACACCAGATGACGCAACTAATTTGACACCAATTCTTGCCCCAGGGTTGATTTGTTTTAAATCATAAATGAGCTGAGCTAAGTCCTCAATTGAATAAATATCATGATGTGGAGGTGGAGAAATTAATGTTACGCCTGGTGTTGAATGTCTTAGTTTAGCAATTTCATCTGTTACTTTAAATCCAGGTAATTGTCCACCTTCACCAGGTTTTGCACCTTGAGCAATTTTAATCTCAATTTCATTACAATTGTTCAAATAATTAATAGTTACACCAAATCTTGCAGATGCGATTTGCTTTACTCTCGAATTAGCACTATCACCAGAATCCATGATCTTGAATCTATTCGCATCTTCACCACCCTCTCCACTACAAGATGCACCTTTAATCCTATTCATCCCAATAGCCAGAGTTTCGTGTGCCTCCTTAGACAATGCTCCATGAGACATACTTCCACTACCAAATCTTTTTAATATTTTTTCTATTGGTTCAACCTCAGAAATTTGAACAGATGGGCCTAGCTTTTTTTTTCTAAAATCAATCAAATCCCTTAAGTTAATTGGTGGCAAGTTATATATTCCCTCAGCATATTTTTTATATGCTGAATAAGAATTTGACCCCACTGCACTCTGTAATAAGTGGATTAATCTGCCTTGATATTGGTGTGTTTCTCCATTCTTTCTGTATCTATAAATACCACCAATAGGCAAAACCGTATCAGTGCTCTCAAATGCTTCTTTATGAATTGCACGTATTTTTTTTTCAATTCCTAACAATCCAATACCAGAAATTTTTGAGGTAACTCCTGGAAAATAATCATCAACTATTGATCTGCTGAGACCAACAGTCTCAAAATTACATCCACCCCTATAAGAACTTAAAACAGAGATGCCCATTTTTGACATGATCTTTAACAATCCTGCGTTCACTGATTTGATATACCTTTCGACACATTCGTCAAAACTATACTGACCAAATAACTTTTTCTCATGTCTTTGGTATAAACTATCAAAAGCTATATATGGATTAACTGTAGTTGCTCCAACTCCTATCAATGTTGCAAAAGAGTGAGTGTCTAACACCTCACCAGATTGAACATTAATTGAAACATATCCTCTCAATTTTTTATCAATTAAAAAAGTATTAATCGCTCCAACGCATAACAATATGGGCATAGGCATTCTTGAGTCTGAAATATTTTTGTCACTTAAAACTAATTGTGTCACACCCTGTCTAACAGCAATTTCCGACTCTTTTTGAATCCTCTTAATAGAGTCAAGCAAATTTTGCTCATTCGAAAAAGTACAATCTATATAAACTGAATTTTTTCCAAAAAAATTAATAAATTTGTTAAATTGTGAATTCGACAATATTGGACTATTCAAGACATAAATATTTTCTTTTGTTAAGGTATCAAAATCTAAAATATTGCCGAGATTACCAAATCTAGTTTTCAAACTCATAACTTTGTTTTCTCTTAAAGAGTCAATCGGTGGGTTAGTAACTTGGCTAAAATTTTGTCTAAAAAAATGATAAAGTGGTCTATATTTGCCTGATAAAACTGCTAAAGGCGTATCATCACCCATAGAACCTGTCGCTTCTTTGGCATCTTCGGCCATTGGATGTAAAATTAACTCCAAGTCTTCTAAGCTTATTCCAAAAGTGTGTTGTCGTCTTCTTAGATCTTCGCCATCAAAATTATGTTTCTCATTAGAAATGGATAATTTTTCATCTAAATCTATTATCTGAGAATTAAAATGTTTATATTCTTTCGCTAAATAGTCTTTAATTTGATTATTAGTAAAAACTTTACCTTTTTCAATTCTAACACCAATTATCTCACCGGGTCCTAGTCTACCTTTTGATAAAATTCTTTTTTCATTTAATTCAATCATTCCGGTTTCAGATCCAGCAAAGAGAAACTTATCTTTTGTTATTGCGTATCTTAAGGGTCTTAAACCATTACGGTCATTTGCTGCAATGACCCATTCATTATCTGTTGCAGCAATTGCTGCAGGACCATCCCAAGGTTCCATGGTGCTATTTAGAAAATTAAACAGCTGTTGATGGTTTTTTGGCAGAGTTTTGTTTCTTTTTGACCAAGCATCAGGGATCATCATTAATTTTGCTAAAGGAGCAGGTTGCCCTGATTTATTTAATAACTCAAAAACATTATCTAATGCTGCAGAATCTGAAACTCCTTTTTGTATTACTGGTTTTAAATTTTCAACATTTTCAAAAAAAGGGCTGCTCATCTCTTGTTCATGAACTCTCATCCAGTTTTTGTTTCCTTTATAAGTATTAATTTCACCATTATGTGCAACTGCTCTAAATGGTTGAGCTAAACTCCAGCTTGGAGCAGTATTAGTTGAGAATCTCTGGTGAAAAATTGCAAATCTTGAAATAAATCTTTCATCTGTTAAATCTAAGAAAAAATCTGAAATGGCCTCAGCTAAAAACATGCCTTTGTAAATAATTGATTTAGCACTTATTGAGCAAATATAGAAATTATTTAACGATAAATTGAACGCTTTATTCTCGATTTTTTTTCTTGTTTCATAAATTTTTCTCTCAAGATCTTTATCAAGTAAATTTTTATTATTTGCTTTGAAAAGTACTTGAATTATCTCTGGCATAGTTTGAAGAGCCTTCTCTCCTAAAACTTTTGGATTAACAGGCACCTGTCTCCAACCATAAATACTAAAATCATTTTTGGTTAACTCACTTTCTACAATCGTTTTACAGCTTTCCTGTGAAGCGTAATCATTCCTTGGCAAAAAAATCATCCCAACACAAATATCAGAACCATCATGCGTGTGACCTGTAACTTCTATTTTTTCAACAAAAAAATCTTTAGGTATTTCTAAATGTATTCCTGCCCCATCACCCGTTTTTCCATCAGCATCAACAGCCCCTCGATGCCAAACAGCTTTTAAAGCTTCAATTCCATATTCAACAACTTCTCTTGATTTTTTTCCCTCAGTCGATGCAATTAATCCTACTCCACATGCATCATGTTCCATTTC
Organism: uncultured Pelagibacteraceae bacterium; assembly: GCA_902527635.1. Taxonomy (GTDB): domain Bacteria; phylum Pseudomonadota; class Alphaproteobacteria; order Pelagibacterales; family Pelagibacteraceae; genus Pelagibacter. The sequence continues at coordinate 15,415 of CABZPS010000001.1, forward strand.
TTTCGAATAAATATTATTTTTAGTAAGTAATTTTAAATTTTTTTTATAAATATTCATTATGCAACTCTTGATTTTTTTAATTCTATATTTTCAAGATAAGACTTGATTGACGACGCAGCATCTCTTCCATCTTTTATTGCCCATACTACTAAAGATGCACCTCTTACAATATCTCCAGCAGCAAAAACACCTTTGATATTTGTTTCCATAGTATCAAAATCAGCTTTTATTGTTCCCCATTTTGTAACTTGTAACTCTTGTGCTTCAAATAATAATGGCAAGTTTTCTGGATCAAATCCCAAAGCTTTTATTACCATATCTGCTTTAATTTCATATTCAGATCCTTGTTTAATTTCTGGTCTTCTTCTACCTGAGTCATCTGGATCTCCAAGTTGGATTTGATTTACAATTAATTTTTCGATTTTATTTTTTCCTTTAAATTCTTTTGGACTAGACAACCAAACAAATTCAACACCTTCTTCTTCCGCATTAGCTACTTCTCTTGCAGATCCAGGCATATTATCTTTATCTCTTCTATATAAACATTTAACCGAGTTAGCTTTTTGTCTTACTGAGGTTCGAACACAATCCATTGCTGTGTCCCCACCTCCAATAACTACAACATCTTTACCTTCAGCATTTAATATACCTTTATCGAATAAATCAACTTTGTCACCCAATCCCTTTTTATTTGATGCGGTTAAAAACTCCATGGCAGGAAAAATATTATCTAGGTCGTTTCCTGGAAGATTAATCTCTCTTGGTTTATAAACCCCAGTAGCAATTAAAATTGCATCATGTCCTTTTCTCAGTTGCTCTAGAGTTGCATCCTTACCAACTTCAAAATTTTGTTCAAATTTAATTCCACCATCTTTCAACAATTTGGTTCTTCTTTCGACTACATGTTTTTCTAATTTAAAATTTGGTATGCCATAAATTAACAAGCCACCTGCTCTGTCATATCTATCATAAACAGTTATTTGATATCCGTTTTTCCTGAGTTGTTCAGCGGCTGCAAGTCCAGCAGGTCCAGCACCAATTATTCCAACACTTTGATCTTTTTCATGTTTAACTGAAATTGGTTTTACCCATCCATTTTCCCATGCACTATCTGTAATATATTTTTCGACTGATCCAATTGTAACGGTGCCATGGCCTGACTGTTCAATAACACAGTTACCCTCACACAATCTGTCTTGTGGGCATATTCTGCCACAAACCTCGGGCATATTATTTGTACTTTGAGATAATTCATAAGCTTCCCTCAATCTGCCTTCAGCAGTCAATTTGAGCCAGTCTGGAATATTGTTACTTAAAGGACAATGGACTTGACAAAAGGGAACACCACATTGAGAGCATCTACTTGACTGCTCTTTTGCTTTTTGAGTTATAAATTCGTCATAGATTTCGTTAAAATCAGCTTTTCTATTATCTACTCTTCTTTTAGGTGGAGTTTGTTGACCTATTCTGACGAATTTTAGCATTTTATCAGTCATATTTTTTTTAATTTTTTATTAAGATATACATTGTTTTTATTAGTAAAAGAAATATATAGGTCAGTTACTTTGACCTAACTATAAGAATATTTAGCTTAAAACTTACTTATTCTGATTTTAGCATATCTAATATGATTAAATCGAATTGTTTAAAATGAAAATTTTTTAAGTTACGACAGTTATATGTTTCGAGATTTTATAGAAATTTTAATTCTTTCTTTAGTTCAAGGAATTTCTGAATTTTTACCCATAAGCTCATCAGCTCATTTAGTATTAGTATCAAATTTTTACGATTTAGAGACAAGTTCTTTGTTGATGGATATAAGTTTACATTTAGGTTCGTTAATTGCTGTAATTTTTTTTTTTAGAAAAGAATTATTTGATCTAAGAAATAATATAAGATTATTAAGTTTAATAATTATTGGCTCCTTACCTTTAATACTATTCGGATATATTTTATACACCACTGAATTTATTCATCTTTTAAGAAATACAAAATTAATTGCATCAACAACATTGTTTTTTGGATTTATACTTTTTATTGCTGATCAAAGTAAAACTGATCGATATATCTCTACGGATTTAAATATAAAATCAGTTTTACTAATAAGTCTATTTCAAATATTAGCATTAATACCAGGAGTTAGTAGGGCAGGAATAACAATTACTGCAGCAAGATTTTTAAACTTTAATAGAATTGACTCAAGTAAAATTTCTTTTTTACTATCTATACCTGCTTTAGCTGGAGCAAGCTTTCTAGGTTTAAGAGAGGCTTTTGAACAATCAATAGAAGTAAATTATTTATTATTGATTGCCGCTTTTTTATCGTTTACATTCTCATTTTTTACAATTAAATATTTTCTTAAATTTATAAATAGAATTTCTTTTAACATATTTGTAGTATATCGAATAATTCTTGGTTTGATTTTATTTTTAATAATATATACTTAAGTTGTTTTTCTAATTAATGGAACTAATTGGGATAATAATACCCCGCTTAATATGAAAAAACAACCAAGTAGATTATTAATTCCTAATATTTGATTTAAAAGAAACCAAGCAGCGATTGTTGCAAATACACCTTCCAAGGAAAAAATTATTGCTGCTGGTGCTGGTGTTATATTTCTTTGGGCATAAATTTGTAAAACAAATGCAAAACCACCCGAGAAAATCCCAGCATATAAAATTGAATCTATTTCATTCAAAATATTTTCAAATATAAATTCTTCAGAAAATGAACCTATAGTCAATGAAAATATAGCAACTAATAGAGTTTGAATTGCGCCAATCGTTAATGGTAGATTGTACTTTTTAATAATCATTCCAGTAAAAATGATATGTGTACTCCAAAATAAAGCTCCCAATATCACAAGAGTATCACCTAATCTTACAGTTGCATCTTGAAAATTTGTTAATAAATATCCGCCTATCAAACATAAAATTACTGATGGCCATACACTCCAATGTAAAAAATCTTTTTTAAAGATGAAAATAATTATGGGGACCATTGGCACATAAAAAATTGTAAAAAAAGCAGCATTTGCTACATCGGTGTAAAGCAACGCAATCTGTTGTAATGCTGAGCCTAAAAATAATGACACTCCAATTAAAAAGGAAAGAATAATGAATGTTTTCCTATCAAATCTAAATTCCTTTTTTAGTTTTTTTGCTTCAAACAATAATGCTAAGGGAATAATAGCTAAAAAACCTACAAAAAATCTTACTGAATTAAAAGTGAATGGACCGATTTTATCCATACCTGTATCCTGTGCAATAAATGTAGTCCCCCAAATGAAAGTGCATAGTAATGCACTAAATAATGAGAGAGTTTTTGACATATTTTTTATACAGCCAATTTATAAGCAAAATTTTTTCCAAGATTTTCTTTCAAATCGTTGTTAAATCGAGCAGCCTCAGCTCCATCAATTATTCTATGATCATATGATAAAGATAATGGTAAAATTGTTCGTGTTACGAACTTTCCATCAATAAAAATTTGTTTTTTTTGAGATTTACCAACTCCTAAAATTGCGACTTCAGGATAATTAATAATAGGTGTAAAAAAAGAACCACCAATACCTCCTAGACTCGTGATAGTCATAGAACCACCGAATAATTCTTTTTTATCAAGTTTAAGATTTCTACATTGGTCACTTAATTTTTTAAGTTCATTACCTATTAAAGTTATGTTCTTGTTATCAGCATTTCTAAGTTTTGGTACCATAAGCCCATGCTTTGTATCCACGGCTATTCCAATATGATAATACTTTTTTAGAGTCATTTTTCCTTTATCAATTTCATCAATAGATGAATTAAAATTTGGAAATTTTTTAAGTGATGCAGTTAAAGCTTTGACAATAAAAGCTAAAGGAGTAATTTTTTTTTTTTCTCCAGTGTAAATATCTGTAAGAGAAGTTCTAAACTCTTCTAATTCTGTTATATCTGCCTCATCATGATTGGTCACATGAGGAATATTGGACCAAGAATTCATAAGATATTTAGATGAAAGTCTTTTTACTCTTGGAATATCATTTATTTGCGTTTTTCCAAATTCAGAGTGAGGATACTCTAGTTCTATCATTTCATCTTTTTTGAATACTTTTTCAATATTTCTCTCAGGGGTTTTTGCAACAAATGACTTAATATCACTTTCAGTTACTCTTCCTAATCTTTCACTGCCTTCAACTTTACTAATATCAATACCAAGTTCTCTAGCAAATTTTCTGACTTTTGGTGAGGCTGAAGTTTTTTTTGAAAAATCTTTTACGATAATATTTTTTGATCTAACTTCTTTTTCAATTTCTATTTTGTTTTCTTTGATGTTTTCTTTTTTAGTTGATTGTATTTCTTTAGTTTCTACATTGTTGTCTTTTTTTAACTCAATTTCTAAAATCTTACTACCCTCAGAAACCTTATCCCCAATATTCAAATTTAATTCTGTAACTATTCCATCATGCGATGAAGGTATTTCAACACTCGATTTATCACTTTCAATTGTTATTAAGGGATCGTTTTTTTTAATCTCTTGGCCTTTTTTAACTATAATTTCAATAACCTCTACATTTTTGAATTCACCTATGTTTGGAACTTTTATATCTTTTTTTGACATTCTATAATTTTGTTGGCATAGGTTTATCAGTATCAATCTTATACTTTTTAATTGCTTCCTTAGCATATTTTGATGCAATAAGCTGTTCCTTAGCTAAAATACTCAGCCCATATGTCGTGATATGTTCCTTATCAACCTCAAAAAATTTTCTTAACTCTTTTCTTGTATCACTTCGTCCAAATCCATCCGTTCCTAATGAATAAAAACTTTTATTTACATAAGGTCTTATCTGATCGGAGTTCATTCTCATGTAATCCGAGGCTGCTAAAATTGGTCCTTCAGTGCTACCCAAACATTTTTCTACGTAACTTTTTTTAGGTTCTTTATCAAGGTTCAGCAGATTGTATCTCTCTACCTCAAGACCATCCCTTCTTAATTCATTAAAGCTTGTTACACTCCAAATCTCACTATCGATTTGATACTCATTTTGTAATATTTCTGCACCAGCTATCATTTCTCTTAATATTGTGCCAGATCCAAGAAACTGAATTTTAGTTTTTTTATACTTATTAAACTCCTTTACTTTGTACATTCCTTTTAAAATACCCTCCTCACATGATTTATCTTTTGGTATTTCTGGATGAGGATAATTTTCATTCATGGTTGTAATGTAGTAGAAAATATTTTCTTTTTTCTCATGCATCCTTCTTAAACCTTCTCGAAAAATTACCGCAAGCTCATAATGAAATGTTGGATCATATGATTTGCAATTAGGAATAGTCGAAGCCATTAAATGACTGTGACCATCCTGATGTTGCAAACCCTCTCCAGCGAGAGTTGTTCTTCCAGCAGTAGCTCCAATCAAAAATCCTCTGGACTGACTATCCGCACCTGCCCAAGCAAAATCTCCAATTCTCTGAAAGCCAAACATTGAGTAGAAAAGATAAATTGGGATCATCTCAATATCATGGTTGGTATATGAAGTTCCAGCAGCTATCCATGATGACATTGCTCCAGCTTCATTAATTCCTTCTTCTAAGACTTGACCGCTCTTTTCCTCTTTATACGAACTTAGTTGAGCAGAATCTTCTGGCTCATATTTTTGACCCTCATGTGCGTAGATTCCTATCTTTTGAAAAAATCCTTCCATTCCAAAAGTTCTCGCCTCATCAGGAATGATTGGAACCAGTCTTGGCGCAACATTTTTATCTCTCAAAAGATTTGTCAACATTCTAACTAGGGCCATTGTGGTCGACATTTCTTTTTCACCTGTTGAAACTTTCATATTATCGAAAATATCTTTTGGAGGTGCTTTAATAGGTTTTGCATAAGTAGTTCTCTCAGGAATAAAACCACCCAACTTAAGTCTTCTTTCTTTAATATATCTTATTTCAGGAGAGTTTTGATCTGGCTTATAATATTCAATATTTTTGACCTGCTGATCTGTTAATGGAACATCAAATCTATCTCTATAATACATTAGGTCTTCAACATCTAATTTTTTAGTCTGATGAGTCGTGTTTACACTCTCACCACTTTTACCCATGCCATAACCTTTAATAGTCTTCGCAATTACTACAGTTGGGCTACCAATATTTTTAGATGCTTTATCATACGCCGCAAAAACTTTATGAGGATCATGTCCACCTCTATTTAATCTCCAAATATCCTTATCTGAAAGATTTGAAACTAGTTCTAGACTTTCTGGATATTTTCCAAAAAATTTTTCTCTAACATAAGCTCCATTTCTTGCTTTCATTGCTTGATATTCTCCATCAACTGTTTCGTTCATTGTCTTAACAAGATGACCTGTTTTGTCATTGGCTAATAATGAATCCCAATAAGAACCCCATATAACTTTGATAACATTCCATCCGGCTCCCCTAAAAATTCCCTCTAACTCTTGTATAATTTTTCCATTTCCTCTTACAGGACCATCTAATCTTTGAAGATTGCAATTTATAACAAATATTAGATTATCTAACTTCTCTCTAGCTGCTAAACCAATTGCTCCCAAAGACTCCGGCTCATCCATTTCGCCATCACCTAAAAATGCCCAAACTTTTCTACCCTCATCTTTAATTAGTCCTCTATTGATCAAATATTTCATATATCTTGCTTGATAAATCGCTAACATTGGTCCTAAACCCATAGAGACTGTTGGGAATTGCCAAAAGTTTGGCATTAACCAAGGATGTGGATATGAAGATAAACCACCAGGGTTAACTTCCTGTCTAAAACTATCCAACTGTTTTTCATTAAGTCTTCCCTCAAGAAATGCTCTAGCATACATGCCGGGCGCACTGTGACCTTGAAAATAAATGAGATCTCCGCCAAACTTATTATTTTTAGCTCTCCAAAAATGATTCATTCCAACATCATATAAAGTTGCAGCAGATGCAAAAGTTCCAATATGACCTCCAAGTTCAGGAAATTTTTTATTTGCTCTTACTACCATTGCTGCAGCATTCCATCTAATTAATGATCTAATTCTTCTTTCTATATTCTGATCACCACTTGATTTCTTCTCGTCACTTACAGGAATTGTATTTATATAGGGAGTGTTCTGTGTGTATGGAATATTAGCTCCCTCCATATAAGCTTTATTGATTAATTCTTTAATCAAATAGTGAGCTCTTTGATTTCCATCTTTTTCTATAACGTCTGAAAGAGAATCTAGCCACTCACTTGTCTCTAATGGATCAATATCACCATCATTTACAACTTGAGTTATCTCAGATTTTGTTTTTTCTAAATCTAAAATTTTTTTCTTTTGTCCTTCCTTTTTTTTAAGAGAATTTTCTGCCTCTAAAATTAAATTTTCAGTGTTTTTTGGAACCTCTTTTAATGGAGTAGATTGTTGATTGGAACTTAATATACTAAGTATCAAATCACCCTTTGAAACTTTATCTCCAACTTTTACATCTATCGTTTCAATTTTTCCCGACAAAGTTGATGGAATTTCAACACTAGATTTATCACTTTCAATAGTAACAACTGGATCATTTTTTTTTATTTCTTGACCCTCTTTTACTAGTAATTCGATTACCTCTACATTTTCAAAATCACCAATGTCAGGAACTAATAATTTTTCAGTCATTTTTTTATGTTTATACACTATATAAATGAGATGATTGCAAATTTTAACACATTCTGCCCTATTTTTTGACACTCTTTTTCTTGAAACTACAAGAATGATTAAAAAAATATTAAAAAAACTTATCTATTCAAAAGATGAAACAAATATAGATGCTAAATTATGGGTACAAAAAATATTATTAGAAGAGAAATACGGAAAGACAGATTCTTAGACTCTTTCAATACATAGAGCTATACCCATCCCACCGCCAATACAAAGTGTTGCACAACCTTTATTTTTTTTTTGTCTATTCATTTCATGTATTAAAGTTACTAATATTCTCGCTCCAGATGCACCAATTGGATGACCTAATGCAATTGCACCACCATTAACATTAACTTTATTTTGATCAATGCCTAGTTCACGAATTACTGCTATACTTTGAGCTGCAAATGCCTCATTAATTTCAAATAAATCAATTTCATCTAAATTCCATTCAGCTTTTTTAATTGCTTTTCGAACAGCCTCTATTGGCCCCAAACCCATTAGAGTTGGATCAACTCCCACTGATGCCCATGAGACTATTCTTACAAGTGGTTTGATAGATTTTTCCTCTGCATCTTTAAGTGATGTTAAAAGTAAAGCCGCAGCACCATCATTAATTCCAGAAGAATTTCCAGGTGTTACCGTTCCATTTTCTTTGAAAACTGTTTTTAGTTTTTCTAAATCCGATAATTTTAAGCCTTTACGAGGATGCTCATCCAAATCTAATATATTATTATCTTGATTGATTTTTATTAACTCATCATCAAATTTATTATATTTCAAAGCTTCTTCTGTTTTTTTTTGAGAATATAGGGCAAACTCGTCTTGTTCTTTTCTAGATATGCCAAATTTTTTAGCAATATTCTCTGCGGTAACTCCCATATGATAATGGTTAAATGCATCTATTAAACCGTCATTTAACATTGTATCTATTAGTTTTTCTTCGGAAACTTTTCTTTCATCTCTGTAAAAAATTGAATGTGGGGCTAATGACATATTCTCTTGCCCCCCCGCAATCACATTTGATGACTCCCCTAGCTTAATAGACTGATAACCTGATATTACTGCTCTTAACCCAGACCCACAAACCTGATTTATCGTATATGCTGGTTTTGAAATTGGTATACCAGAATTAATAGCAGCTTGTCTGGCGGGGTTTTGTCCAGAGCCAGCGGTTAATACTTGGCCCATTATTACTTCATCTATCTTTTCTGAACTAAATTTAGATACTTTTATAACTTCTTTTATTACTAAAGATCCAAGTATATCAGATCTTATTCTTTTTAATGAACCTCTATAAGCACCAATAGGTGTCCTTACCGCACTTAAGATAACTACTTCATGTGATTTCTTAATCATAAATATTTAAATTTATCTTACCATTAAAATATACTAAAAAATAATATACTATAATTAAATAAAATTAAAAATGCGCCTGTAGCTCAACTGGATAGAGCGCTTGGCTACGGACCAGGAGGTTCTGGGTTCGACTCCTAGCAGGCGCACCATTAATGTGAAATATGTTTAATTGGCTATTCAAATCATCTTTGCAAATGTCCGTAATATATTTTTTTATAATCATTTTTATCATTTTGTTAATTTTAACTTTCGTATTATAAAAACTAATGGCTTCGAAATTTGAGCAAATAAGTTTAAAACCTGGATTTATGAAACACAATGGAGGTGTTTTATTTAGGGATATCTCTGAAAACGAGTTCGAATTCAAATCTACTATAACCAAAGATCATTTAAATGCTGCAGGAATTACACATGGTGGATACCTTGCTGCACTAGTTGATGCCGGGTCTGGCTCAGCCGCTCACAGGTCAACAAAACCCTCGTCTTGTGTCACCATTTCATTAGATTTGAAGTTTATTGGTACATCTAAAGTTGGTGATGAAATTGTAGGTCGTGTAAAAATTTTAAAGAAAACCAAAACACTTGTCTTTTTATTTTGTGAATTAAAATGTGAAGATAAAATAATAGCATCGGCAAACGGTATTTGGAAAATTTTAAAAAGTAGGCCGATTAATCCCTGATACTTTTTCAAAATTTTTAGCACTGAAAAAATTAAATATGATCATTCTTACTCATTAAGAAATTAATAATTATTCAAAATTTTATATATATGCTAGGATAAGTTTATTTAATTTTAAAATGAGAACTTTTTAACCTGCGATTCGGTCTTGTTTTAGTCTATTTTTGTTCTTTAACACTAACAATATCTAGTAGGTTAAAAAAAAAGCACACTAAAGATAGAATGAGTAAAAATAAAATATCTGCAATTCTTGGTCCAACTAATACTGGAAAAACGCATCTAGCAATTGAAACAATGTTATCTTTTGAAAGTGGAATGATTGGTTTTCCATTAAGATTATTGGCGCGTGAAGTTTACGACAAGATACTAGAGAAAGTTACCTCGGAAAAAGTGGCATTAATAACTGGTGAGGAGAAAATAATTCCATCAAATGCGAAATATTTTTTATGTACAGTCGAGTCTATGCCAATCGATAAACAATTAGATTTTGTTGCTGTAGATGAAATTCAAATGTGCTCAGATCACGAACGAGGACATATTTTTACAGATAGACTTTTAAATATAAGAGGTGAAAAATTAACAATGTTTATGGGTTCAAATACAATTAAAAATATTATCAACAAGTTAGATGATGATGTAGAATTTATTAATAGAAAGCGTTTGTCAAAACTTTCATACTCTGGCCATAAGAAAATTTCTAGAATCGATCGAAAAACTGCTATCATCGCATTTTCCACAGAAGAGGTTTATGCGATAGCTGAACTCATCAGAAGACAAAAAGGAGGTGCATCAATTGTCATGGGATCTTTAAGTCCTAAAACAAGGAATGCTCAAGTAGACTTATATCAATCTGGTGATGTTGATTTTTTGGTTGCAACTGATGCTATAGGTATGGGAATTAATATGGATTTAAACCATGTTTACTTTTCCAACCTTAAAAAATTTGATGGAAAAAAACTGAGACGATTAAATTTATCTGAAATGGGTCAAATTGCTGGAAGAGCAGGCAGGTATATGAATGACGGTAGCTTTGGCATTACTGGGCAATGTAGAGAAATTAGTCCTGAAGAGGTGGAATTACTTGAAAATCACAAATTTGAGGAAATAAATTTTTTATTTTGGAGAAATTCAAATTTAAATTTTAGTAGTCCATCTTTATTAATAAAATCACTAGATGAGAAACCTCATAATTACTGGTTAAGAAAAATTTATGAATGTGAAGATGAAAAAGCTTTAAAGTTTTTTTTGAGAGACAAAAACTTTGAAAATAGCAAATTTGATGAAGAAAAATTAAAACTTTTATGGGAGTGTTGTCAGATTCCTGATTTTGTTAAAAAAACTTACGGTAATCATTATGAGGTAATTGGAAATGTTTTTAAATATCTAAATAGTAAAAAAGCCAAAATTACAAATGATTATATGCGAATACAATTGATGAAACTTGACAAATTAGAGGGAAATGTTGATTCTTTATCAAATAGAATTGCAAATGTAAGAACTTGGTCATATGTTTCGAATAAGAATAATTGGGTAGAAAATCATAACTATTGGATTGAAAAAACTAAATTATTGGAGGACAGACTTTCAGACAGATTGCATGAAGAACTTACAAAAACTTTTATTGATAAACGTGCAAGTGTTCTTGCAAGAGGTTTGAAGCAGGATATGGAATTTAATACAAAAATTTTGGAAAATAATGATGTAATGATTGACAATCAGTTTATTGGTAAAATAAACGGGCTAAAACTACAATTAGATTTAAAAAAAGGAGCCTTAGAAACGGACATAAAATCTCTCAAGAAAGCAGCGAGACAATCTGTAGGACCTGAGCTCGAAAAAAGAATTAAAATTATTATTGATACTGGTTTAATTGAACTTAAAGATGATTTTAAAATTTATTGGAATAAATCAGCTATAGGAAGATTGTCTTCAGGTAAAGATTATCTTAATCCTAATTTAGAGTTAATAGCTGATGATATTTTAGAGCAAAATCAAAAGCAAAAATTATTAGATTTTATGAGTAAATGGTTAAAAGATAAAATTAACACAGTTTTAAAAAGTTTAGTTGATCTAAAAAATATCAACGAAAAAAATTCTTCTACGAAAGCTTTAGCATACCAACTTTATGAAAATAATGGTGTTATTAAAAGAGAACAAGTTACTGAGTATTTAAAAAATTTAGGTCAAAATGAAAGAAAAATTTTACGTGACTTAGGAGTAAAATTTGGAAGATATCATGTCTTTTTATATAAGTTAATTAAACCAGATGCAGTTTCTTTAAGGACCTTATTGTGGAAAAATTATCAACAAAAATATTACAATTTAAGACCACCAACATTTGGTTTAAATTTTATAAATGATAAAAATGTTAAAAACAAAAATTTCATGCTGCTATGTGGGTTTGAAAAGTTTGACACTTTTTTTGTGAGGATCGACATTCTTGAAAGATTATTCATACAAATAATGAATTCTAACAATGATAAAGTTAAAGAAAAGATGATCAAAATGGTCCCAGAGATGATTAATCTACTAGGCTGTAGTAAAGAAAATTTTAAAAAGTTACTTATTATAATGAATTACAAAATTTTTGAAGAAAATAACGATGTTTATTTCAAATATAACCCACCAAAAAAAAATAAAAAAAAATTTATTAAGAAAACCAACAAAGAAAGCCCCTTTAAGGTTCTCGAAAATCTTAATTTAAACTAGAAAAAATGTTTTTTAAAAAAGAAAAAGAAATTATCAATACTGACCTAGTTAAAATATGTGCACTTTTAATTCATGCAGCGAAAATAGATGAACATTTCTCAAAAAAAGAGGAGGAAATCATTAAACAGACAATGCTAAGAATTGGGGCAAAAAATGATGATTTGGATACGTTATTTCATGATGCAAAAAAAATTGAGGAAAATTCAAATCAAATTCTTACCTTCACAAAAGAAGTCAAAAATATGGATGAAGAAAATAAGATTAAGATTATTGAAGCATTGTGGAGAATTATATATTCAAATAAAGAGGCAGATATTTATGAAACAAGTTTAATGAGAAGACTTGGAGGATTATTGTATGTTGACAATAAAGTAATGGGAGACATTAAAGAAAAGATAATAAGTGAGAATTTATAATGACATATTTAGTTAATGATAAATGTATTAAATGTAAGCTGACTGATTGTGTTGATGTTTGCCCGGTTGATTGCTTTTATGAAGGTAAAAATATGCTTGTAATTAAACCCGATGAGTGTATAGATTGTGGCGTTTGTGAACCTGAATGTCCAGTGGATGCAATTCAAGCAGACACAGAACCAGGGAGCGATAAATGGCTAGAGATCAACAAAAAATATTCTGAGATCTGGCCAAATATAAGCGAAAAAAAAGATCCACCTATGGATCACGAAAATTATAAAGATGAGCAAGATAAGTTTGAAAAATATTTTAAAGAGAACATTTAAAAAAAAATCAAAAAAAGTAAAAAAGATAATTAAGACAAAAGTTAAAAAAAGTGTAAAAAAACCAATTAAAAATATTAGAAAATTAGTAAAACCAAAATCTAAAAAAATTATTCAAAAAAAACAAAATAAAAGTAGTCAAAAAAATATAGAATTAAAATCAGACAACTTAAGAATTTCCAAGGGGACTGAAATTAAACCTGAGATAAAAAAGGTTAATAAACAAGCGACTGAAAAAAGAGAGTACAAAATAAAAGATTATGTTGTTTATCCTAAACATGGTGTTGGACAAATATCTGAATTTAAAAAAATTAGTATTGGCGGAATCGATGTTGAAGCATATGTAATTAAATTTGAGAAAGATAAAGCTAATGGCATGGTTCCAGTCAATAAACAATATCACCTTCGTCCATTAGCTACAATCAACCAAGTTAACAAATGTATTTCAATTTTAAAAAGTAAACCTAAAATTAAAAGATCAATGTGGAGTAGGAGAGCACAAGAATATGAGGCTAAAATTTCCTCAGGTAAAATTTATGAATTGGCAGAGGTAGTAAGAGATTTAAACAAAGGTGACGATTTAATGGTTGACCAATCGTATAGTGAAAGACAACTTTTTGAAAAAGCTTATGAGAGAATTTTGTCTGAATTTAAAATAATATTAAATATATCTTTGGAAGATACACAAAAAAAATTGGATAAAGCATTAAAAAGAAACCTAGATGGCCAAAATAAACAAGAAACTACAGCAATTAAAAGTTCAGCACCTGAAATACAAGATGAAGAGCCAATTTCTGAAAGCGATAATGACGAACCTGCTGAAGACTAAAAAAAAACGCCTCTCACACATAAAGTAATGAGAAGCGTTTTTAATAAAGAATACTAAGTTCTTATCTTCTTCTTCTTTTTTTAGCTTTTTTCTTAGCTTTTTTCTTAGCCTTCTTTGCTTTTTTTCTTCTTTTAGCCATCTTTAGCTCCCTTTTTAGTTAAACGAATCAAAATTGATTCGTAATTACTTATTTTTATTTTTTTATACACGTTATGTCAATTCTTTAATTGAAGTTGAAATTTTTATAAAAATTTTTTAAATTCAAAAAAATTTTTATAATTACAATGTATAAAAAAGTTAATGTTTATGCGCTTAATAATCAAATATTTTACTTTAATTAATAAAGTTTTTCTAAATCGTCTTTATATTTTTCTAAAATTTTTTTTCTTTTTAATTTCAAAGTTGGTGTTAACATTCCATTTTCAATTGTAAATTCTTCATTTATTAATTTAAATCTTTTTACTTTTTCTACTAGCGATAAATTTTTATTTAAATTTTCCAAATAAATTTCAATTTCTTTTTTATTTTCATTACTTTCACTCACAATCAATGCAACCAGATATGTTTTTTTGTCTCCATATATAAAGCTTTGTTTAATTTTTTCATTTAAACATAACAAATTTTCAATTTTGGAAGGTGATATGTTGTCCCCACCAAGGTTGACAATTATTTCTTTTTTTCTATCTGTTATTTTTAAATTTCCCTCTTTTGTAATTTTACCTATGTCCCCTGTATGTAACCAGCCATCTTTAATTACTTCATCTGTTTCTTTCTTTTTATTCCAGTAGCCTAACATAATATTTTCGCCTTTAACTAGGATCTCACCATCCTCAGCAATTTTTACTTGATTAGTTTTAAAAGGGGGGCCCACCGTTTCAATCTTAATTTTTCCAGGAATATTACAACTAACAACAGGGGAGGCTTCAGTTAATCCATATCCTTGTAAAGTTGGTAATCCTATAGAATTCAAAAATTCACCAATTTTTTGATCTAAAGCCCCCCCACCGGAAACAAAGGCCTTTAGTTTGCCACCAAATTGATTTTTAATTTTTCTTCTTACCAATTTTTCACAGAAAAAATTAATGAAATTTTCTCTAAAACTTAATTTACCTTTATTTAGTTTTTTGATCCCGAGTGAGATCGTAGATGAGATTAGCTTCTTTTTAAGACCCTTTTGTTTTGTGAAATTCATATAAATTTTACTATATAGATTTTGATAAAATCTAGGAACTGCTGTCATTATTGTTGGTTTTGCAACCGACATATTGGATAATAATTTTTCCAGACTTTCAGCATAATAAACTTTTGCTCCAAGTGAAATTTGAACAAATTGAACTGCATGTTCATATGAATGAGATAATGGTAACCACGTTAGAAAAACTGGTTTTTCATTTTTAAATAAAGGTACTAAAATATCTAATGCTCCCTCGCAATTGGATAAAATTCCTCCATGACTCAACATCACTCCTTTTGGATTTCCAGTTGTTCCAGAAGTATAAATAATACAAGCAAGATTATTTCTTTTTAGATTGGTGTTTATAGAATGTTTAATTTTAAAGTTCTGATCAATCATTACAGTTTGCCAATCAGTAAAAATTTTTTGAAAAAAATCCAATTTTTCATCAAAGCTATCTATAGAAATAACTTTAATGTCTTTTGTTAAATATTTTTTAATTTTATCAAATTGTTCTTGAGTAGAAACAATACAAACTTTTGGCATACAATCTTTAATTATATATTCATAATCCTTGTCAGAATAAGTAGTAAATAAAGGTACAGTCACTCCACCAGCATTCATAATTGATAAATCAGAAATTAGCCACTCCGGTCGATTTTCTGAAAGTAACAAACACCTGTCTCCTCTAGATATTATTTTTTTTAAATATGTAGTTAATATTCTAATTTGTCCATCAACTACTCTCCATGAATAATTAGTAGGTTGTCTTAATTCTGGTAACTCATGTTCCTTTGGTTTTAAATTTGTCAAAAACGCAGACTCATTCATACTAAATTTTTTTGGTATATTTTTTTCAGAATTTCTAAAAAAAAGTTCTACAAGACTATTGATATTTTTTAATTCCATAAAAAAATGGTGGGCGAAGAGAGAATCGAACTCTCACTTCTTACGAAACACGATTTTGAGTCGTGCGCGTCTACCGGTTCCGCCATTCGCCCATAATTGTTTAATAATTTATTAAATAGTATAAGAACTAAAATTATATTAAAACCAAAAAATGTTTAACAATCTTTATAAAAAATGTTTAGATTTAGCAGCACACAAAAGTTCAAAGTACTACTTAGCAATTGTATCTTTTGTTGAAAGTTCTTTTTTTCCTATTCCTCCTGACGTTATGATTATACCAATGGTAATATCCAAAAAGAGTGATTTTATCAAAATCTTTCTAATATCTACGATTTTTTCTGTATTGGGTGGTATGTTAGGCTATTTAATTGGAGCTTTCTTTTTTGATTTTGGATCACAAATTTTGAATTTTTATGGATATGAAAATAAATTATCTAATATCAAAGAAAATTTAGTTAACAGTGATGGTTTTTATGCCTGGCTAGGTATACTTTTTTTAGCAGGATTTACACCTCTTCCCTATAAAGTTTTTACCATTGCAAGTGGCTTAATAAATTTTAATTTTTTTATATTCATCGTTATTAGTTTGGTTTCAAGAGGGTTAAGATTTTTTATAGTCTCATACCTCTCTTATAAGTTTGGGAACCTATTTACTGAATTTATGGAAAAGTACGGGTCAAAATGGTTTACAATAATTGGATTATTAATTGTTATAGTTGGCTTATTGATTTATCTAATTATAAAATTTTATGTTTGATTTAAAAAATGAATTCTATCTAAAAATTATTTTAATTATTAGCTTTACTGCATTAATTTTTGCCTATTTCGTAGAACATATTTTGGGTCATCAACCATGTAATTTATGCATTATTGAAAGAATTCCTTATGGGATAAGTATAATCTTAATTGCAATAATTTTAATCATAAAGAAAAATCAAAAATTTTTAACTTTGATGTTAATTCTTACCTTTGTCTTTTCGTTTACAATTTCTGTTTACCATTATGGAATTGAACAAGGTTTTTTTGAGGAATCAACCGTATGTAATGTGAGAAATTTTACAGAAAATATGACTAAAGAAGATTTACTTAAAGAGTTGAGTAAAAAAACCATAAGCTGTAAAGATGTGACATTTAAGATTTTAGGACTATCACTAACAAGTATAAATGTTGTAATAAGTTTATTATTTATTATAACATTTATAAAAATTTTTATTAAATATGAAAAAAACAAGTAATAAAGTTGAAGAATTTATAAGAGTTGATCATGCAGGTGAAAGAGGGGCTGTCAAAATTTATGAAGGCCAGCTGTTGGCTTTAAATACAATTGTTAAGAATGAGAAACTAAAAAAGACAATTGAAGACATGAAAGAACATGAGATAGAACATTGTCAATTTTTTGAAAATGAAATAAAAAAAAGAAATATTAAACCTACCAAATTTTTACCTTTATGGGACTTATTAGGTGTGGGTTTAGGATTTGGATCAACCATACTGGGTAAAAAAGCGGCAATGTTGTGTACTGCATCAGTTGAAGAAGTAATTGATAAACATTATTTAGATCAAATTAATCAATTAGGTCCAGAAGAAAAAGAGTTAAAAAAAAAAATAACTAAATTTAGACAAGATGAGCTAGATCACAAAGATATAGCTTATGAAGAAGGTGCTTCAAAAAAAGGATTTTATTCAATCATGGATAAAATAATTAAAACTGGCTCAAAAATAGCAATTCGTATTTCAGAAAAAGTTTAAATCTTAAGCTTCAAGCTCAACATCCCAATACAAATAATCCATCCAGCTTTTATGAAGATAATTAGGAGGAAAATTCTTTCCGTTTCGATGAAGATCTTCTGTGGAAGGTTGATAAGGATACTGACTTAATTTCATTCCTGATGTTTTTAATAGTTTTCCACCTTTTTTCACATTACATTCAGAACATGCTGTAACAACATTATCCCAGTTAGTTTCCCCTCCTTTTGATCTTGGTAACAAATGATCAAAAGTTAACTCCTCATCACTTCCGCAATATTGACAAGAAAATTTATCTCTCAAAAAAACGTTAAATCTTGTGAAGCTTGGTTTAGATTGTGGCACAATATAATTTTTTAAAGCAATGACACTTGGTAGCTGCATATTAAATGATGGACTTCTAATAATTCTGTCATAACTACTTACAATTATGACTCTATCTAAGAAAACTGATTTAACAGTATCTTGCCAGGACCATAAAGATAAAGGATAGTAACTTAGTGGTCTGTAATCTGCATTAAGAACTAATGCAGGGCATTTTTCCAAAGAAACATTCTGTTCAACAAAATTATTCATTAGTTAATTTTAGCTTAATTAAAAAATAATTTCAATAATTAGAGATTATTAAAATTTTTTTTAATAAAATTTAATCCTATGCTTGAAGCTTCAACTGGGATATGATGTCCACAATTTTTTATAAGTCTTGTTTCAATATTAACAGCATTCCTGATAAAGAAATCCTTAGCTTCAAGCAAAAAGTTAGGTGTGACTATTTCATCTGTGTCACCATGAATCATTAAAATATCTGCATCTACATTTTTTCTTTGAGCCAGATATTCTTGATTGATTATTTTACCAGAAAAACCTACCACACAGCTGTATCTTTGATCAGAAATTAATCCTAGATTTAATGACATCATACATCCTTGACTAAAACCTGATAAACAAATCTTATCATTTGGCAAACTATATTCATTTTTAATTTCACTTATAAATTTATTTAATTTAGTTTCTGCTCTTTTTGATTCATTTAAAATATATTCTGGATCATCTCTTGATAAATCAAACCATTGATAACCTGAAGGATTGATTTTACATTTTTCGTGTCCGTTTGGACAAATAAAAATTGTATTAGGTAAATGACGTTTCCAACCTAATGATAACATGCTAATATCTTTACCATCACCCCCATATCCATGGAGTAAAATTATTGCATTCTCAATTTGTAATCCATTTTCAGGTTTCAATATTGTTGAATCAAGACAAAATGTCATAGTTTATAATTAATGTTTTTTTTTAAAAACACCCTACAATAAGAAAATGATTTCTGGAATAATTTTAAAAGTTTTATCTATAGCACTATTAATTATTGTAGGAATAGTACTTATACTTGGAATTGGAACTTTATTTAAAGGTGGAGAGACTAGTAAAAAATATTCAAATAAGTTAATGCAGTTGAGGGTAGTATTACAATTTATAGCTATTATCGTATTAGTGGGATTTGCATATTTCTTTAAAAATTAATTGTAATTTTTTAGCCATTGAATAAATTTTTGTTCATTGAAGTCTATCGAACCAATAATCCTTGCAAACTCCTTTCCATCCTTATTTAGTAATATGGAAGTTGGAATCCCTCTTAACCCAAACTTTTTTGTTAAATTAATATTTTCATCAAAATATAAATCTAAATTTTTTATATCTAAATCATCAAAAAATTTTTTAGCTTTCTTAATATTATCTTGTCCAACATTTACAGGAAAAATTTTAAGATTATTTAAATCTTTATTTGATTTCAATAAATCTAATGATGGCATTTCTTCTTTGCATGGAGCGCACCAAGTTGCCCAAAAATTTAGTAATAAAATATTTCCATTGTAATTACTTAAATTTAATTGATTATTTTGATCATCTAAGAAGGTTAAATTTGTATATTCTTTTAATTCTTTATTAATTATAAGGTTTTTAATATTTGGGGTTTCGTTTGCAAAAGTATTTGAAATTAAAAATATAAATATTACTAAAAATCTCATATTAAAAAGGTATAAATATTTATCATGGTAAAAAATAAAAACAATAAGGCAATTTGGAACAGCCGAATAAAAACAAAAACGTCTGTTCTCTACAAAAGATATGGGAGCTCAATTAACATTGATAAGAAACTTTTTAAAGAAGATATAATCGCATCTATCGCTCACGTAGAAATGCTTTTTAAACAAAAAATTATTTCTTTTAAAATTAAAAATAAAATTATCTATGGCCTTAATAAAATTGAAAAAGAGATTCTGAATAATAAATTTGAATTTAATAAAGAATTTGAGGACATTCATATGAACATAGAAAAAAGACTCATGCAATTGATAGGTGACGATGCAGGCTACATTCATACGGCTAGATCAAGAAATGATCAAGTTATTACAGATTTAAAGATATGGATGAAATCAGCAACTCAAAATATAGACTTAAATTTAAAAAAATTGATTAAAACCAATCTTAAGATTGCAGAAAAAAATATTAAAACTATTATGCCAGGTTTCACTCACCTAAAAAACGCTCAAGCTTTATCTTTAGGTCATTACTTATTGTCTCATGTTGAAATGTTTAATAGAGATAGAAAAAGATTTTTAAATAATTTGGAAAGTCTTAATGAAAATCCTCTTGGTGTGTGTGCATTAACGGGAACTTCTTTCAATATAGATAGAAAACTTACAACAAAAAAATTAGGTTTTAAAAGTCCTACTAACAATTCTGTAGATACTATATCAGACAGAGATTTTGTTATAGACTTTTTATATAGTTGTTCTGTATGCGCGATGCATATATCCAGAATAGCGGAGGAATTAATAATTTGGAACTCTGATGCTTTTAATTTAATAAATTTATCAGACAAGGTTGTAACTGGATCTTCCATTATGCCTCAAAAAAAAAATCCGGATATGCTAGAATTTTTGAGAGGAAAGACGGGAGGAGTATACGGCAATTTATTTTCAATGTTAACTGTGCTTAAAGGTTTGCCGTTATCTTATTATAAAGATCTTCAGGAAGATAAAGAGATAATTTTTAAAACTAATGATACTTTAAATAATTGTTTGAAGATTCTTGATGAAATTTTAAATAATTTCAGTCCTAATAAAAAAAGAATGTTAGAGCTGGCCAGCAGTGGTTATATTACTGCGACCGATTTAGCTGACTATATTGTTAAAAATCATTCTAAATCTTTCAGAGAAGCTTATCAAAAAACAGCCGCTATAATAAATATGGCTGAGAAAAGAAAAAAAAAACTTGATGAGTTAACATTATATGATTTAAAAAAAATCGAACCAAATTTGACAAAAGATGTTCTAAAAGTATTCAATTTAAATAATTCTGTAAATTCAAAGAAATCATATGGAGGAACTGCTTTTGATAATATTAAAAAAATGATAATAAAATATAAGAAACAATTATGACGAAAAAATTTTATCTTTTATTAATTATTTGCTTGCTAGTAATGTCTTGTGGAAAAAGAGGAGATCCTACTTATAAAGAACCAACTTCCAGAATACCTTATTATGTTACAAAATATTCATGAGATATGTAAATAAAAATTTTTTTGTTGACGGTATTAAAGCATCTTATTTAGCCAAGAAATTTGGAACCCCACTTTATTGTTACTCATTGAAAAGGCTAGAGAATAATATTATAAATTTAAAAAAGAATTTTAAAAAAATTGACCCAATTATATGTTTCTCTGTAAAATCTAATCCCAATACAAGTCTGTTAAGCGAAATTAGCAAACAAGGTTTGGGAGCTGATGTTGTTTCAATTGGCGAACTAATGAAAGCCCTTAAGGCTGGTATTAAGCCAAAAAATATTGTTTTTTCAGGAGTTGGTAAAACTCAAGTTGAAATTGAATATGCAATAAAAAAAAAAATTTTACTTATAAATGCAGAGTCTAAAAATGAAATTTTACTAATAGAAAAAATTGCTAGGAAGCACAAAACTAAAGTTAATATAGGCATAAGATTAAATCCAAATACTGACGCAAGAACTTTGAGCCAAATATCAACAGGAAAAAAAGAAAATAAATTTGGAGTTTCCGACAAAGTATTCCTGACACTTGTTAAATATGTGAAAAAATCTAAAAATTTAAATTTGAAATGCTTGAGTGTCCACATAGGAAGTCAAATCTTAGACTCTAAACCGTATGAAAAAATGCTGAAGATACTTGATAAAATTATAAAAAAAACCAAGTTCAATTTTGAATATATTGATTTAGGCGGTGGAATGGGAATTAGATACAATGATGAGAAGAAAACTTTAAATCTAGATAAATATTCTAATAGTATAAAAAAATTTTTAAAAAAAAATAAATCTAAAATTATAATAGAACCAGGTAGATCTATAATTGGTAATACAGGCGTTTTAATATCAAAAGTAATTTACAATAAAGAAGGATACAAAAAAAATTTTATAATATTAGATGCGGCTATGAATGATCTTATGCGGCCAGCCTTATATAACGCAAAACATCAGATTAAACCAGTTATAAAAAATAATGGCTATGCAAATAATGTTTATGAGTTTGTTGGTCCAATTTGTGAGAGCACTGATAAATTTGGGTCATACAGAAAATTTCAAAAATTAAAAGAGGGCGATTTAATCATAATTTGCGATGTTGGAGCTTATGGGATATCCTTAAGCTCAAATTATAATTTAAGACCCAAGCCAGCAGAAATATTAATTAAAAGATCAAAAGCTAGTGTGATCTCAAGAAGGCAGAAACTTATTGAAATAATATAAAGTTATCTGAATATGATAAGAAACTTTTTATTTTCATTTTTATTTTTTTTAGGAATTATTTTCATATCAATAATTTTTTTACCCTCACTTTTTTTACCACAAAAAATTTCTTTATTTGGTGGGAAACTTATGGGTTTTTGGTCTCAATATTGTCTGAAAATCATTCTATCAACCAAGATAGTTATTAAAGGAAAAGATAATATGGTAAGTAATAAAAAATTTTTTATTGCTTGTTCGCATCAATCAATGTTTGAAACTTTTTTCCTTCAAACGGTTTTTAATTCTCCAGTTTTTATTTTGAAAAAGGAACTTATTAAGATACCTGTTTTTGGATGGTATTTAAAAAAGATAGGCTCTATCTCAATAAAACGAGATAAGATTACAAAAGAAAATCTCAATTTTTTTGAAGATATTTCAGAAATAATCCAAAATTCTGAGAGACCAATAGTTATTTTTCCACAGGGGACAAGAGTATTACCTGATGATCGACCGCCCTTTAAAAAAGGAGCATCACGAATTTATGAAAAATTAAATATTTTCTGTCAACCAATTGCAATCAATTCAGGTTATGTATGGCCTAAAAACGGTATTAAAAAAACTAATAAAGTAATCACTATATCTATACTTGAGCCAATTAAACCTGGATTACAAAAAGAGGAATTTTTACAATTGCTTGAAAAAAAAATTTATGATGAGCTAGACTTAGTTTGTTAACCTTTCATTGGCATTATAATAAAAATACTATCAAAATCACTAGGATCTTTAATTAAAACAGGTGAACCAGTATCATTAAAGTGTAATTCAATTATCTCTCCCTCAAGCTGCGATGCTACATCTATCAAGTACCTTGAGTTAAAACTAATTTCTAAATCATGATCAAATTTTATCACTAATGTTTCGTTACCATCACCACTATTAGTATTGTTAACTGATAAATTCAGTGTATCTTTTGATAAATTGAATTTTACACCATCTTTTTTATCAAGAGACACAGATGCAACTCTATCAACAGAGTTTAGAAATAATTTTAAATCAATTTCTAATTTTTTTTGATTATTTTTGGGGATTACTTGTATATAATTTGGGAATTTGCCATCGATAAGCTTTGAAATAAGAATACTATTGCTTAATTCAAATTTAATTTTTGATTTCATATTTGAAATTTTTACTTCACCATCATAATTATCTAGAATAGTGCATAACTGAAAAATAGTTTTTTTAGGTAAAATAATAGGCTCAAAGTCTATTTGTTTTTCTAATCTTATTTTAGAAATAGACATTCTATGACTATCAGTTGCAACTGCGGTTAAATATTTTTTTTCATCAACCTCGGTTTGATGAAGATATATTCCACTTAAATAGTGTCTTGTTTCATCATTTGAAACTGAAAACTTACATTTATTTAATAACTTGAGAAATTGTTTCGATTTTATTGAAAATTCGTTATGATTAAAGTTTTCATCTGTGGCAGGATATTCAGAGTGACTTATACAATTAAGATTAAAAATAGATTTATCCGATTCTAGGTGGAGTTTATTTTTATCATTTAGAGTTAAGTTTATTTTTTTTCCAGATGAAATTTTTCTCACTATATCATACATAATTGATGAGGTAGTAGTAGTTTTGCCTTCCTCAACTACCTCAATGTTATTAATATGATGAATAAAAATTAGGTCTAAGTCAGTCGCAGTCAAAATTAATTTTGAGTTATGTGCGCTTAAAAGAATATTAGATAAAATTGGTAATGTACTTCTTTTTTCAATAACTCCTTGGCAATAATTTAACGCTTGTTGTAAATCCTGTTGGTTTACACTAAATTTCATTTTCTTTATTATTGTACAATATTTGGTTTTTTAACTTATCTATATTTTCAGCCATCTCTTTGTCGTTCCCTTTTAGTTTCTCAATAGTTTTTACTGAATGAATTATAGTGGTGTGATCTCTATTTGAAAATTCTCGACCTATCTCTGGTAAAGATTTTGGTGTTAATATTTTTGTAAGATATATAGCTGTTTGTCTAGGTCTTACTAAATATCTTGATCTTCTTGAGGATAACATTTCGTTTTTACTAATTTTAAAAAATTTGCACACCAAAGTTTGTATCAAATCAATTGTAACTTTATTTTCATTTATATTTAACAGATCTTTTAAAACGACTTTTGTCTCTGCTAAATTGGGTAATTTGTTGTAAATTCTTGAAAAAGAAATTAAACGATTAATAGCCCCAACTAACTCTCGTATACTGTTAGAAATTTCAAGACTAATAAAATCTCTAATTTCACTTGGAATATCTATTTTATCTGGATAAAGTTTATTCAACTCTTCAATTTTTTTCTCAATTATATTTTTTCTTAATTCAAAATCAGGTTTTTGAATATCAACAACTAACCCACCAGAGAACCTGGATTTTATCCTCTCTTGAATTCTAGATAGTTTATTTGGAGGTCTATCTGCAGATACTATAATTTGACTACCTTTTTCTAATAAGGCATTAAAAGTATGAAAAAACTCTTCTTGCATGGCTTCTTTTCCGTTCATAAACTGTATATCATCTATAAGTAATATATCTGTATTTCGAAAATATTCTTTGAATTTTACCATATCATTTGCCTTTATCGATTTAATAAATTGGTACATAAATCTTTCGGCTGGAATAAACATTACTTTCTTCTTCTTTTTTAATTCAAAACCTATTGCATTCAATAGATGTGTTTTACCCATCCCAACACCACCATAAATATACAACGGATTATACTGTGAAATATTTTCAGTAACTTTTAATGAAGCTTCGTAAGCAAGTTTATTACTTCTGCCAGTTATAAAATTTTCGAATCTTTTGTTATAATCAACACGATTATATTGTAGAAGAGAGTCCTTTAAAAAAGATATATTTTCACTTTTTTTCGGTAGTATATTATTAACATCATCTTTTTCAGAATTTTTATTTTTTTCTATAATTCTGAATTCAATTCTAGTTAAATCTTTTTTAAGTCTTTTTACGATTTGTAAAATTTGATCTAAATATCTTGAAGTTATCCAATCTCGTATAAATCTAGTCGGTACCGATATTAATATATAGCTGCTAAATTCCTCAATAAAGTCAATTTTTTTTAACCAACTTTCATAAACCTCGGACCCTAATTTCTTTCTCATATCATTTTGAACTAGTTCCCAATCCAACTTATTTAATTTCGATTTGTTTAAATCTTGATTTTTGTAGGTATTTTCCATATTCGTGAAGAGATATCAGTAAGAGCTATAATAAAAATTATTTCAACAAAATATTTTATAAATTCAAAAAAAAATAAAATCTACGATTGTGCAGTGTCAAAATTAAAAAAAAAGAAAAATTAAAATCTAGGATTGTGTAAAATTTTTTTTAAATAAAAAAATTTTTTATTTTTTTTAGAAAATTTTATTAATAAAATTTGTGATTGAATTAAAATAGTTTGCAATATTTACTAAATCTAAATATTGTGTAGTATGTAGTCCTAGTTATAGATTTTGTAGATCCTGAGGTTGTATATTTTAAACAACTTACAATATAAATTATATTGATGATATTTTTTTCGTTATCCTTGAAATATTCCTTGAAGCATTTTGTTTTTTAATTATCCCAGTTTTGGCGATCTTCATTAATTCAGAATTCAACTTGGGTAAGAATTTCAAAGCTTCTGGCTTATTTTTTTTTTCTATTAGAAGACTCATCTTCTTTATTGCGTTTTTATACCTACTTTTTCTAATTTTGTTTACAGAAGTTTGTTTTGATATTCTTCGTATTTTTTTAATTGCAGATTTTGTATTAGCCATTTTCGAAGGGGGTATAACTTGTGAAATAGTATCGGTCAATCAAATAATTCATTTATTTTTGGCATAAATTACAAAAGAATGTTGATCTGTTTGAAATATTTTTTTTTAAAATAATACCATTGCAATCTCCTCTTTTACATTTAAGCCCCTCTTTTTGATAAACTTTAAAATTTTTTTGAAAAGATCCTTTATTTCCAGTAATATGTTTAAAGTCTCTTATTGAAGATCCTCCTCCTTTTATAGCATTCAAAAGAACTAACTTTGTGTTTTTTAGAATTTTTTTACACTCAACCTTATTGATAGATTTTCCCTCTTTGACGGGATTTATCTTGCTAAGATAAAGAATTTCACTAGCATAAATATTTCCAATTCCTGATACAAAATTTTGATCTAAAAGAAGATTTTTAATATTTTTTTTTTTATTTCTTAAATTATCATTAATATAGCTTATATCAAATTTAGGGTTAAAAGGTTCGGGACCTAATTTTTCAAATCTTTTTTCTAAAGAGTATTGATCTTTTATAATTTCAAAAAAACCAAATCTTCTAGGATCATTATATACCAATTTAAATTTATCAAAAAAAATTTCGATATGATTATGTTTATCAGGTAATTTTGGAGAGTTATAAAAACTTGTATTAGTTAAAAAATTTTTTTTATTATATTTCAAAAGATGAATTGTGCCACTCATACCAAGATGAATTAACAATTTATTTCTTTTAGATAAAAAAAGAATTAAATATTTCGAAAATCTATCAACATCTAAAATTATTTGGTTTTCTAAAATTTTTTCAAAATTTTGAGGTATTTTAACCCTTAAATTTCTATTCCTTACTATTACCTTTTTTATAGTTTTTTGTATTATTTTTTTATTTAATGATTGTCTTATAATTTCTACTTCTGGTAATTCTGGCATTTCATACTATATTATTTGTATATTTAAATGTTATGCAACAAGATCTTCAAAATAAAAAAGGACTAGTTCAAAGTGTCTTTAACCAAGTTTATGATCAATATGATCTTATGAATGACCTAATGTCATTAGGTATTCATAGAGTATGGAAAAAAAACTTATTAAATATGATGAATCCTTCTATTAACCAAAATTTAATAGATGTTGCCTGTGGAACTGGAGATATAGCGAAAATCTATCTGAATAATGTGGGTAAAAATGCTGACGTAACTTGCGTTGATCCAAATAAAAGAATGATAAATATTGCTAAAAAAAAATTACCTAAATATAAAAATCTAAAATGGTATATATCCTCAGCTGAAAGTTTACCTGTTTCGAGTAAGTCCTTTGATTTTTATACGATTAGCTTTGGATTAAGAAATACAAAAAATATAAAAGAATCCTTGAAAGAAGCATACAGAGTTTTAAAACCAGGAGGTCGATTTTTATGTCTTGAATTTTCAAAAATTCAAAACACTAATTTAAATAAACTTTATAAAAATTATTCAAAGCTAATTCCAGAAATTGGAAAAATCGTTGTTGGAAAAAAAGAACCTTACCAGTATTTGATTAAAAGTATTGAAAATTTTGTTAATCAGCATGAGCTCATAGACTTAATGCACGAAAGCAAATTTGATAAGTGTGATTACACAAATTTGTCTGGCGGTATAGTTTCAATTCATAGTGGTTGGAAAATATAATGATCAAAAAAATAATAATATTATTTAAACTTGGAAGAAAAGTCGCAAAATCAGATATTTTGGATATAATCTCAAAATTTCAAAAGCCACCTTTATTTATTAAAATTTTATTTAAAATTTTATCTTTCTCTTTTTCATCCAAAAACAATACACGAGTAAACAATAATGAAGGAGAAAGGTTATCTAAATCTTTAGAGTCAATGGGTACAACTTTTATAAAACTAGGTCAATTCCTAGCAACAAGACCAGACATTATTGGTGAAAGTTTATCGAAGGAACTTGAAAATCTTCAAGATAGATTGCCCCCTTTTTCTCAAGATCAAGCAAAAAAAATTATTAATGATGATTTAGGAATTAATACCTATAACTCAATTATTGATTTAAGCGAACCTGTTGCAGCTGCATCTATAGCTCAAGTTCATAAGGCTAAAATAGACGATAATGGAATAATAAAAGATGTTGCAATAAAAATTTTGCGGCCTGATATTAAAAAAATTTTCAATGATGAAATTGATGCTATAATGTTATTTGCATTTTTAGTTGAGTCTTTAATGAAAAAAACAAAAAGATTGAAACTTGTAGAAGTAGTTTTTTTACTTAAAGAAATTACTAATCTTGAAATGGACCTAAGATTTGAAGCTGCTGCTGCAAATGAATATGCAGAAAACACAAAAAATGATATTGGTTTTAATGTTCCAAAAATTTACTGGAATTATACTAGTGAAAATGTAATGACACTAGACTGGGTGGAGGGTATCTCAATTAGAGAAACAGATGCGTTAAAAAAAAAAGAAATAAATACAAAAAAATTAGCAGAAGATATTATCCAAAATTTTCTTAGACATGCTGTTAGAGACGGTTTTTTTCATGCAGATATGCATCAAGGAAATATTTTGATAGATAATGATGGGCATATTGTTCCAATTGATTTTGGAATTATGGGCAGGCTCGATAAAATGAGTAAAAGATTTTTGGCTGAAATACTCTTTGGTTTTATTCAAAGAGACTACAAAAAAGTTGCGGAGGTCCATTTAATTGCAGGTTTGGTGCCAAAAGATGTCCCGATAAATGATCTTGCTCAAGCTTTAAGGTCTATTGGTGAGCCTATTTTTGGTCAAGCAGTTAAAGATATATCTGGTGGAAAATTATTAAAACAACTTTTTGATGTCACAGAAAAATTTAATATGCAAACACAACCGCAATTATTAATGTTACAAAAAACAATGGTAGTAGTTGAAGGAGTAGCAAGAAAATTAAATCCTGAAACAAACATTTGGACTACATCTAAACCTATTCTTGAAAACTGGTTGAAAGAGACAAAAAACCCTATGACTACAATTAATGAAACAATTAATAGCACATCAGAGGTAATAAAAAGATTACCAGAATTTCCAGAAATAATGGATAAAGCTAATCAGGCTCTTACTTTTTTGGCTAATGGACAAATTCCTCAAAACTCAAATTCTTATAATGCATTAAGTGATAAAAGATCTGAAATGGTAGCTTTCAGAAATCAATCTATAATAGGTTTTTTATTGCTTGTAATTCTTGGCCTACTAGTATTTTAATTCACAAAATGAAAAATTTAGCTGATAAAAAAATTTTATTTATAATTTGTGGAGGAATTGCTGCATATAAAAGTTTAGAATTGATTAGATTATTTAGGAAAAATAAGGCTTCTATAAAAACAATTTTAACAAGGAGTGCTAAAAAATTTGTAACTACCTTATCAATTACTTCATTATCACAAGGCAAAGTTTACGAAAATCTATTTAGTATAGAAAATGAGTTAGAAATGGACCATATTGCTTTATCAAGGTGGGCTGATGTAATTATTGTTGCTCCTGTAACTGCAAATACTATTTCAAAACTTGCAACTGGAAATGCTGAAGATTTAGCTTCAACTGTTATTCTAGCATCTAATAAACAAGTTTACTTGGCTCCTGCAATGAATGTAAGAATGTGGGAGCATCAATCGACTAAAGATAATCTGAAAATTCTGAAGAATTATGGTTATAAAGTTATAGGTCCTATTACCGGTGATATGGCATGTGGAGAGTATGGTGAAGGTAAAATGTCTGAACCAATAGAAATATTTAATGAAATCCAAAATTTTTTTGAAACTAGCAAAGGAAATAAAAAGATAAAAGCTTTGGTTACCGCAGGTCCAACAAATGAATATATTGATCCAGTAAGATTTATTTCGAATAAATCAAGTGGTAAGCAAGGTTATGAAATTGCAAAATCTCTACATAAAAGAGGATTTGATACAACTTTAATATCAGGTCCGACTAATCTAAATATAGATCAAGAAATTAAACTTATAAAAGTTGAAACAGCAGATGAAATGTTTAAAGCTACTCAAAAAAATTTACCAACGGATATTGCAGTATTTTCAGCCGCAGTTTCTGACTTTAAGATTGATGTAAAAAGTAAAGATAAGATAAAAAAAAAAGAAAGCCTAAATATCAAATTAGAGAGAAATGTTGATATCTTGAATTATATTTCAAATCATAATTCAATGAGACCAAAGCTAGTTATTGGTTTTGCAGCTGAGACAAAAAATTTAAACCTAAATGCCGTAAAAAAACTTAAAAATAAAAACTGTGATTGGATCATTGCAAATGATGTGTCTAAAAAAAACATTGGTTTTGATAGTGATTATAACGAGGTTACAATTCATTTTAATAATTTTAAAAAGAAAAAAGAGATACTTTCATACAAAAAGAAATCTGAAATCTCAGAGGAAATTGTTGATAGAATTGTTACTCAGATGAATTAATGGTCAGAGTATTAATTAAAAAACTTGATCCTAGTGTTACTCTTCCATCTTATAAGACTAGTGGAGCTTCGGGTATGGACCTAATGGCTTTTGTGAAGGAAAAAATAGTAATTAAACCGCAAGCTTCAGCTCTAATTCCAACAGGTTTATCTGTCGCCTTCTCTGAAGATTATGAGATACAAATAAGACCGCGTTCTGGTCTAGCAGCTAAAAATAACATTAGTGTTTTAAATACTCCTGGAACTATTGACAGTGATTATAGAGGTGAATTAAAAATTATTATATTTAATCATAGTAATCATGATTTTGTGGTTAATAGTAATGATAGAATTGCACAAATGGTTTTAACGCCTATTGCAAAAATAGAATTAAAGGAAGCGAATGATTTACCCAAAACTTTAAGAGGAGAGGGTGGATTTGGCTCAACAGGTAAATGAGTCAAAATTTAAATAAAAGCCAGGTCGCGAGATTCTCAAGACAAATAATTTTGAGGAATATTGGTGCTTTAGGTCAAAAAAAAATAATTAAATCTAAAGTTCTTATCATTGGAATGGGTGGTTTAGGTTGTTCTGTTGCAGAATTTCTTACTAGAGCAGGTGTTGGTAATCTGGGGATAATTGACTTCGATAATGTGGATATAACTAATATTCATCGACAAAGCCTTTATGATGTAAAAGATATAAAAAAATCAAAAGTTATAGTTGCAAAAAAAAAATTACATAAAATTAATTCAAGAACAAAAATTAATTGTTACAAAGTTAAACTCAACAAAGGTAATATACAAAATATAACTAGCAAATATGATTATATTATAGATGGATCAGATAACTTCAAAACTAAATTTTTGGTAAATGATTATTGTAAAAAAACAAAAAAATTTTTAGTGGTAGGAGCTATAAGTAAATTTGATGGACATATTTTTACTTTTAATTTTAAAAATAAAAATACACCATGCATAAGATCTTTTTTTCAAGAAAAAGAAATCTCAGATGATATCTTAAGTTGTGAATATGGTGGCGTTTTAGGAACTGTTGCAGGTATAATTGGTACAATTCAAGCCAATGAAATATTAAAAAAAATCCTAAACATTGGTAAGGATTTAAATGGATATATCCTTATAATTGATTTACTAAATCTAAATTTTAGAAAAGTAAAATTAAAAAAATTAAGAATATGAAAATAATGTTACAAAAAAAAATATTATTACTTTTTTTAATGTTTTTTTATTTACCTAACTGTTTGGCAAATGAAGTTTTTTTATCTTTAAAAAAAAATAAAGTTAATGTCAGATATGGACCTAGCCTAGAGTCTCCCATAAAATATGTCTATAAGAAAATTAATCTCCCAATAAAACAAATTGATAAAAATGAAAATTTTCGAAGGATTATTGATGTAAAAAATAATAGCGGCTGGATACATATTTCACAGTTAAAACAGATAAATTCAATTATACCACTTAAGGATAAAATTTTATTCCGAAAACCATCTAATTTTTCAAAGCCTTTAGCAAAAATCAAAAAAGGTAGAATATTAATTGTTAAAAGATGTAATGAAAATTGGTGTCAAATTAAAACGTCTAAATTTAAGGGATGGATTAAAAACACCAATATTTGGGGAAAAATTAAATAATTTTAAAATATTTAATTATTTTTGTTGCGCACAAACGTCTTTGATCACCGGTGTATTGGCACAATCACCACATTTTGTTTTCTGCACAATACAACCATCATCAAGAACTTCAACATCAACTACTTTATCACATTTTGAACATGTTGAAGAAATTGTAAGCCCGCACTTTTTACAATTATAATTTTCAATTTGCATATCTATAAAATAATATTATGCGAAATGCTTTCAA
This sequence comes from uncultured Pelagibacteraceae bacterium, assembly GCA_902527635.1. Classification (GTDB taxonomy): domain Bacteria; phylum Pseudomonadota; class Alphaproteobacteria; order Pelagibacterales; family Pelagibacteraceae; genus Pelagibacter. Next base: position 48,110 of record CABZPS010000001.1, read on the forward strand.
GAAAAATCTATGAGAATAATTATCATTAGCACGTTTTTTTTGATAATGATAATTATTATCAAGAATTACCTTAGAAAAAAAATTACAATTCTTTTTCTAAATTTTTTTAATTTTTTGTCTTACTAGCCCACCATTTATCTAAAATAAAATACCAAACAGAGTTAGCTATCGGCTCAACAATCGCATCAGTCAATGCGATCATAAAGGAAACATCAGCAACTAACATTAAAACAGTTATTGCTATCGCAAAATGTCCAATTGTATAGATTATTGTTCTTAGGATAGAACCTTTGTTATTTTGATAGATATTGCCTGCTGCTTTAAATATTCCGCTAGTTATTTCCATATTTTTTCCTTAAATGGGCTTTCCAGTACACAAGCCACTAAGTGTATTCTTGCTTGTTCACCTCCATTAAAAAAATTGTGATATTTTGTGTTATTAGTTATCCAAACTTTCCCATCAGCAGGGAGGTGTTTTGCAACATTCTCAATTACCATCGAACAACCCTTGTTAGTAATAATGGGTACATGCAGTCTACACTCTGGGTCTTTATGCCAGCTAAGTGTTGACCTTGGCTCTTTTAACAAAAGTCTTACTCTTCCTAGTTTAAATCTTTTACTTAATATGTCGTAAACTTCTTTAAAATAAGTATTCTCAAATTCAGGGATTAATTGTGTATATTTAGATTCATCTATATCAATATCTCTAGAGACTTCTTTTCCAGTTTCATCTGCTATAGTCCAATATTTTCCTCGTATATTGTTTCCTTCAATAGAACTTTTGTCATTTGGAATTTGATTTAATGATATTGCACCAAAATGCGTTACTCCAGGAGAGTTGAATTTTTTAGCTTTTAAAATTTTATCTAAGTCTTCTCTTAATCTTGTGATATCAAAATTAAGGTCTGGAACCTCATAAAAATCATCGAAAGTTACTGACGGCATAAAATAATCATTTAGTTTTTTATTAATTTAATTTTAGGTCAAATCTGTCCGAATTCATTACTTTAACCCACGCAGCAATAAAATCATTAATAAATTTATCACCCGAATCCTCACATGCATAAACTTCTGCTAATGCTCTTAATTGAGAATTTGAACCAAAAATCAAATCAACTCTCGTTGCTTTCCATTTAATTTTTTGAGTTTTTCTATCTTTTCCTATAAAAGTCTGCTCTGATTTATCTTCTTCTTTCCAAGTTGTGTTCATATCTAGTAGGTTTATGAAATAATCATTTGTAAGATAACCAGGTTTTTTTGTGAAAACACCATTCTCTGAATTATCATAATTAGTATCTAAAACTCGCATTCCACCTATTAGGGCTGTCATTTCAGGCGCTGTTAAACCCATCAATTGAGCCTTATCTACTAATTTTTCTTCTGCAGAAACATTTGAAGTCCCTCCATTTAAGTAATTTCTAAAACCATCTGCTTGTGGTTCTAGAAGGCTAAATGAATTAACATCAGTTTGGTCTTGTCTCGCATCACCTCTCCCTGCTGAAAATGGAACTTTAACTTTATAACCAGCTTTTTTTGCGGCCATTTCGACTCCAACACCCCCTGCTAGTACAATTAAGTCAGCCATTGAAACACTTTTCTTATTACCGTCAAATTTACTTTTGATTTTACTCAAGGCTTTAATTACATTTGATAACTTCTTAGGATTATTAACTTTCCAATCTTTTTGAGGCTCTAACATTATCCTTGCACCATTAGCACCACCTCTTTTGTCTGATCCTCTAAAAGTTGACGCTGATGCCCAAGCGGTTGATACTAAATCTGAAATTGATATTTTTGATTTAGAAATTTTATTTTTTAAATCTTTAATATCTTTTGATTTGAGTTTATATTTTGGTTTATCTATTGGATCTTGCCAAATTAATTGTTCTTTTGGAACTTCACTACCAAGATAACAAACTCTAGGACCCATATCTCTGTGAGTTAATTTAAACCAAGCTTTTGCGAATGCATCATGAAACTCTTTTGGATTTTGATGAAAATGTTTTGTAATGGGTCCATAACTTGGATCAACTTTCATTGAGATGTCAGTTGTTTGCATCATTGGTGGGTGTAGCACACCTTTCTTGTGTGCATCAGGAACCATTTTAATTTCTTGACCATTTTTCTTAGGCGTCCATTGATGAGCTCCAGCGGGGCTTTTTGTAAGCTCCCATTCATGTCCGTACAAACAATCTAAATAACCCATATCCCATTTTATAGGATTTTGTGTCCAAGCACCCTCAATACCACTGCTTATTGTATCAACGCCTTTTCCAGATTTATAACCACTATTCCATCCAGATGACTGGTCTTGAAGTTTTGAAGCCTCAGGATCAGGACCCTTGAATGACTCAGATGCTGCACCATGAGATTTGCCAAATGTATGTCCTCCAGCAACTAAAGCGGCTGTCTCATAATCATTCATTGCCATTCTTCCAAATGTCTCTCTAATATCGTGTGCTGCAAGTTTAGGATCTGGATTAGCATCAGGCCCTTGTGGGTTAACATAAATTAGACCCATATGTGAAGCACCCAATGGTTGTTCTAAATCTCTTTTTCCACTATATCTCTCAACACCTAACATTTCTTTTTCTGAACCCCAATAGATATCATCCTCTGGTTCCCAAATATCTGTTCTACCCGCTCCAAAACCAAAAGTTTTAAAACCCATTGAGTCTAGAGCAATATTTCCAACAAGTATAAATAAATCTGCCCATGAAATTTTTCTTCCGTACTTTTTTTTGATTGGCCATAAAAGTAATCTAGCTTTATCTAAATTTACGTTGTCTGGCCAAGAATTAAGTGGTGCAAATCTCTGATTACCTGTTCCTGCTCCACCTCTACCATCACCAGTTCTGTAAGTTCCTGCCGCATGCCAAGCAAGCCTAATAAACAACGGTCCATAATGACCATAATCAGCTGGCCACCACTCCTGAGAGTCTGTCATTAATTTTTTTAAATCTTTTTTAAGAGCTTTATAATTAAGTTTTTTAAATTCTTTGGCGTAACTAAATTTTTTATCCATGGGGTTGGAAAGATTTGAATGCTGACTTAAAATTTTAAGATTTAGACTGTTTGGCCAAAAATCTCTAACTGTTTGACCTCTTCCTGCAGAAAACTTAGCAGGTGTTCCTGCTCCAGTGAATGGACACTTGCTCATTTCGTTAGCTTTAAACGATTTATTTTTAAAATTTTCAGTACTCATTATATGTTCCCCTAATAATTAGATTGTTTATGTAGTTTATAATGATTCTAAATAAGTGTCAATTGGTTTAAAATGACGCTAAATTAATCGAGAACTTAATCTTCTAATTTTACTAAAACTTCGACAGATTTAATTTTTTTACCGTTAATTTTTTTTAAAATATTTATTGGTCCTACATCTGAATTTTTTAAATCAATTAATTTATCATCTTTTAAGTCGTAAAAATGATGATGATCAGTAACATTTGTGTCAAAATAGGTCTGACTTGAGTTTATTGGAATTTGTTTTAGATACCCTTTTTTTTCAAAAGCATGGACGGTATTATATATTGTTGCTAATGAAATTTTGTTATTTTTTTGCCTCTTAATTTTCTGATCTAGCTCATTAATTGTGAAATGAAATGTCTTTTCAGTATCAAATAAAACCTCACATATTTGAAGTCTTTGTTTAGTTGGTCGTAATCCAGAATTTCTTAATTTATCGATATATTTCACTATTAAACCTAATTGTTATTTAAAATTATTCTAAACTAAGGTTAAATTTATATTATATAATGGTAAAATCAAGTAAATAAGGATACTCAATTTTATGAAAAAAAACTCATACTCGTATGATGAACTTATAAATTGTGGAGAAGGAAAATTATTTGGCCCAGGTAATGCTAAATTACCACTTCCACCAATGCTTATGTTTGATAGAATTACAGAAATTAATGATGACAAAGGAGCATTTAGAAAAGGTTTTTTAAAAGCTGAATTAGATATTAAAAAGAATCTTTGGTTTTTTGATTGTCACTTTAAAGAAGATCCTGTTATGCCTGGCTGTCTTGGTCTTGATGCTATGTGGCAGTTGGTAGGTTTTTTTTTAGGTTGGATTGGAAATCCAGGAAAAGGAAGAGCTTTAGGTGTAGGTACAGTGAAATTTACAGGAGAAGTTTTGCAAAGTATAAAATTAGTAAAATATGAAATTGATATGAAAAAAATCATGTCTCCTGGAGGTACTACAGTAGGTCTTGCTAATGGTGTGGTTTCAGCTGATGATAAAAAAATTTATTCGGCAGACAATTTAAAAGTGGGATTATTTAAATAATGAAAAGAGTTGTAATCACAGGTTTAGGAGTTGTTTCATGTTTAGGTAACAACCAAAATGAGGTATATCATTCTCTATTAAATTCAAACTCTGGAATATCTTTTAGTCCAGAGTATAAAGAACATAATCTTAAAAGTCATATTCACGGTAAGCCAAATATAAAACTTGAGGATTTTATTGATAGAAAAACAATAAGGTTTATGGGATCTGGTTCAGCATATAATTATATTGCAATGAAAGAAGCTATCGAGGACTCTGGGCTTGAAGAAAAAGAGGTAAGTAATTTTAAAACTGGTATAGTAATGGGCTCAGGTGGTCCGTCGATTGAAAATGTAATTTTGGCTGCAGATAAGACTAGAGCTAAAACTCCAAAATTAATGGGACCTTTTATCGTTCCAAGAACAATGGCAAGCACTGCCTCAGCAACCTTGGCTGTACCTTTTAAAATAAAAGGGACTAATTATACAATGAGCTCAGCATGTGCAACTAGTGGACATTGTATAGGAAACTCTATGGAGTTAATTCAAATGGGAAAGCAAGATATTGTCTTCGCTGGTGGAAGTGAAGAGGTTCATTGGGCCATGACTGCTATGTTTGATGCGATGACAGCCTTATCCTCAAAATATAATGATACACCTGAGACTGCTTCAAGAGCCTATGATAAAACAAGAGATGGTTTTGTTATTGCTGGTGGTGGTGGAGTATTAGTGCTCGAAGAATATGAACATGCTAAGGCTAGAGGTGCTAAAATATATGCTGAACTTACTGGATATGGAGCAACCTCTGATGGTTATGATATGGTAGCTCCATCTGGGGAAGGAGCAGTAAGATGTATGAAGATGGCAATGGCAACAGCAAAAAATAAAATTGATTATATTAATACTCATGGAACATCTACTCCTGTTGGAGATATAACGGAATTAAATGCTGTAAAAGAGACTTTTGGTGAACAAGTTCCAAAAATTAGTTCAACAAAATCTCTGTCAGGTCATCCTTTGGGGGCTGCGTCGGTGCACGAGGCAATATATTGTTTAATTATGATGAAAAACAATTTTATTGCTGGTTCAGCTAATATCAAAGAAATGGATGAGGAAGCTAAAAAATTTCCAATCGTTGCAAAATCAGAGAAAAATGTTTCTTTAAATGCTGTTATGTCAAACAGTTTTGGTTTTGGTGGGACCAATGCTGCACTTATTTTTGAAAAGGTTTAATCATGAGTTTGATGAAAGAAAAAAAAGGATTAATCATGGGAGTTGCTAATGAACGATCTATTGCTTGGGGTATCTCTCAAAAACTTTCAGAGGCTGGAGCTGAATTAGCATTTACGTATTTAGGTGATGCTCTTAAAAAAAGAGTAGTTCCTTTAGCAGGAAAATTGAATTCAAAATTAACTTTTAGCTGTGATGTAGAAAAAAAAGAAGAGGTAGTAAAGTTATTCGAAGATATTAAATCTCAATGGGGAGAAATTGATTTTGTTGTTCATGCAGTTGCATTTTCAGATAAATCAGAATTATCAGGTGAATATTTAAATACAACTAGAGAAAACTTTTTAAGAAGCATGTTGATTTCATGTTTTTCATTTACTGAAGTAGCAAAAGAAGCCTCAAAAATAATCAAGCAAGGTGGAAGTTTGCTAACTTTAACATACGAGTCTACTAAAGCTATTCCAAACTATAATGTAATGGGTGTTTGCAAATCAGCATTAGAGGCTAGTGTTAAATATTTAGCTAGAGATTTAGGAGCTAAAGGCATGAGGGTTAATGCAATAAGTGCTGGGCCTATAAAAACCTTAGCAGCTTCTGCTATAGGAGATGCGAAATTCTTGTATAAATGGAATGAAGACCATTCGTTTCTAAAAAGAAATGTTGATATTCATGACGTTGGAAATTCAGCATTATATCTTCTAAGCGATCTTGCAAATGGTGTTACTGGTGAAATTCACTATGTTGATGCCGGTTATAATAAAGTTGGAATGCCAGATCCAAAAAATATTTCTTAAAATGATAGCTCAAATAAGTACTTATATGGTGAGCATGGTTTTAGGAGTCATGCTTTTTTTTTCTTTTGTCGTTGCACCGGTAACTTTTACAGTATTAAATGAAGAAAATTCTAGAAAATTTATCAGAAAAATATTTCCATATTACTATAATGTTAACTTTGTTATTAGTTTTTTAATTTTAATTTTTTTCATAATTCAAAAAACTTTTTCTTTAAATTTTTATCTAATATTGACTGTTACAATTCTATTTGCTTTATCAAATTATGTTTTGATGCCATTAATAAATAAGTATAGGGATGAAAACCAAGATAAGAAATTTAAATATTCGCATTTTTTTTCTGTTGTAATTAACTTTATACAAATGATATTCTTAGTGATTATTTTAATCTAAAAAGAATTGAAAATTCCTAAACCTACAACTGTAAAAATACCCAGCCAAATTAGACCTTTGACTAAAAAGAAAGTGAATCCACCTATCAGAATATATTTTCCATACCTATTTTTTAGTAAATTTTTTTTAATCTTGGTTAGATAAAACATTTTTTTATTCAGCAGCTTGTTTCATAGAAAGTTTGACTTTACCTCTATCAAAACCAATCACTTTAACTTTTACTTCGTCACCTTCTTTTACAACATCAGTCACTTTAGCTACTCTTTTATCTGCAAGTTCTGAAATATGAACCAGTCCATCTTGTTTTCCTAAGAAATTAACGAATGCACCAAACTCCATAATCTTCATAACTTTTCCAGAATAAATTTTATTTAACTCAGCTTTAGCAGTGATGTCTTTAATCATTTGCAAAGCAATTTTTCTAGACTCTTCGTCTGGAGCAGCAACTGTTACAACTCCTTCATCATTCACATCAACTTTAGCACCTGATTTTTCAACTATCTCTCTTATCGTTGCTCCACCTTTTCCGATCACAGCGGCAATGTCTTTTTTATCAACATTAATTTTTTCCATTTTTGGGGTATGTTTTCCAACGTCAGCTCTTGAAGCTGACAACGCTTTATTCATTTCTCCTAAGATATGAACCCTTCCATCTTTAGCTTGACTTAATGCCTGCTCCATAATTTCAAATGTAATACCCGTAATTTTAATATCCATTTGAAGAGAGGTAATTCCATCTTTAGTTCCAGCGACCTTAAAGTCCATATCTCCTAAATGATCTTCATCACCTAAAATATCAGATAGAACACTAAAATCATTACCCTCTTTGATTAAACCCATTGCTATACCCGCAACTGGTTCTTTAATCGGCACACCTGCATCCATTAATGCTAATGATGTACCACAAACAGTAGCCATTGAAGATGAACCATTAGACTCTGTAATTTCCGAGACTACTCTAAAAGTATAGGGAAAAGCTTCTTTTGATGGTAATGAAGAATTTATCGCTCTCCACGCTAATTTACCATGTCCTATTTCTCTTCTACCAGTTCCAATTCTTCCTGTTTCTCCAACTGAAAAAGGGGGGAAGTTATAGTGAAGCATGAATCTTTCTCTTTGTAATCCATCTAAACTTTCAATTCTTTGCTCATCATCAGATGTGCCTAAAGTAGCTGTCACAATTGCCTGTGTTTCACCTCTAGTGAATAAAGCAGAGCCATGAGTTCTTGGTAGAATACCAACTTCACAAGATATAGGCCTTACATCAGATAATCCTCTACCATCAATTCTATTTTTATTTTTTAGAATGTCTGTTCTAACAATTGATTTTTCTATTTTTTTAAGCACAGAATTAACATCGAGATCTGTGTAATTTTCATCCTCCTCATAAAGTTTTTTAGCTTTGTCAGTGATTTCTGAGATTTGATTTGATCTGTCTTGTTTATCTCTTGTTGCAAAAGCTTTTTTAAGATCCTCAGTAAAAGTTCCTTCTAGTTTTTTCTTAACTTCTGATAGTTCTTTCTTTTCAACAGTCCATTCTGGTTTTCTACATTCTTTTGCAAGTTCTTCGATAATTTCAATCACAGGAACAAAACCCTCATGACCAAATTTGACTGCATTTAACATTTCATCTTCTGTTAAACCGGTCGCTTCAGACTCAACCATAAGCACTGCATCTTTAGTACCTGCTACAACTAAGTCTAATTTTGAATTTTCAAGCTCAGCTTTCGATGGATTTAAAACATATTTTCCATCAATATAACCAACTCTAGAAGCTCCAACAGGGCCCATGAATGGCATTCCAGATATAGCCAAAGCTGCTGATGAAGCTGTAATTGATAATATGTCCGCTTCATTTTCTTTATCGTAAGAAATTACTGTTGGTAATAATTGAACTTCATTTTTAAATTCATCAGGAAACAATGGTCTGATTGGTCTATCGATTAATCTAGAAATTAATGTTTCACTCTCAGTTGGTCTTGCCTCTCTTTTGAAATACCCACCCGGAATTTTTCCAGCCGCATAATATTTTTCTTGATAATTTACAGATAATGGAAAATAATCAATATCAGGATTAACTTTTTTTGCTCCCACCACTGTTGCTAAAACAACTGTTTCTCCACATGTTGCGATTATTGCACCGTCTGCTTGTCTTGCTACTTTTCCTGTTTCTAAACTTATTTTCTTTCCTGCTACTTCAATTTCCTTCTTATATACTTTAAACATTTCATTTCCATTTCGTTTCGTTCTTTTCGTTTCATTCGGTTCTATCTATTTTGATTTTTACTTTCTCAATTTCAATTTCGACAGTACATTTTTGTAAGAATCAACCTTATTTCTTTTAAGGTAATCTAACAATTTTTTTCTCTTATTAACTGCTTTAAGTAAACCAACTGAGGAATGTTTATCTTTTTTAAACTGCTTAATATGTTTAGATAAATTCTCAATTTTTTCAGTTAATAAAGCTATTTGTATCTCAGATGATCCCGTATCCTTATCATGAATAGCTAATTCTGCTGTTTTTTTACTCATATTTATTTTCCTACTTGTTTGCTTGTTTAATTAAATTTTCAATTTTTTCTGCATATTCAAAAGACTCGTCTTTACGAAAGAGAATCTTTGGTAAAAACTTTGCAATAATTTTTTGAGACAAAATTTTTCTTATTAAAAAAGAATATTCTGTTAATTTCTCAATCGTTTTATCCGCATCTTTGCCACCTAATGGCAACACATATGCTTTAGCTATTTTTAAATCTTGACTCATTCTTACTTCTGTTACAGTTATGTTATTTGTTTCTAAATTAGGAATTTTTGCTTCATTCCTTATAAAGATCATACTCAAAGACTGTTTTACCATTTCTCCAACTCTTAATTGTCTTTGAGTAAATTGTTTTCCTATTCTATCAGCCATTATATTGATCTCTCCGTAGATGTAACATTAAAAGCCTCAATTGTATCATTCTTTTGGAAATCCAAGTAATCCTTAAGAGCGATACCACACTCTTGGCCAATATCTACTTGTTTTACTTGGTTTTTCTCTCTAAATAGGGTTGCTATTTTGCCTGTATATACAATTGCACCATCTCTAATAATTCTTACACTAGAGTTTGCAAGAATTTCACCTTCAGTCACCTTTGAACCTGCAACTTTGCCCGCACCAGAAACTTTAAAAATTTCAAGAATTTGGGCTGTGCCAGTAATATTTTCTTGTACATCTGGAGCAAGTAAACCTGACATACTTTTTTTAACAAAGTCTAGAACTTCATAAATTATATTATATGAAGATATCTTGATATTTTCTTCTTCAGCTAATTTTTTTGCTTCTTTACTTGGTTTTACATTAAAAGCTATTAAGACTGCTTTTGATGCTTTTGCTAGAGTTACATCGGTTTCTGTTACCATACCTATATCCGCCAAAATAATTTTAGGTTTCACTTCATCATGCTTAATATGATTAATAGCACTTTTAATAGCCTCTGAAGATCCATGTACATCTGATTTAATAATTAAATTTAAATCTTTAAATGTATTATTTGAAAATGCAGACTCTTGAGTAGCAAATGATAATGGATTCTTAACATCCTTACTTTCCTCTGCTCTATTTTCACTAAGATTTTTTGCCTCTTTTTCATTATGCAAAACAATAAAATCATCTCCCGATTTCGCAGCACCATTGATTCCTAAAATTTCAACAGGTGTTGAAGGAATAGCTTGGTCAATATTTTTACCCTTATCATTTATAATTGCTCTAATTTTCCCCCATTTAATTCCACTAACAAAAAAATCTCCTTTTTTTAAAGTTCCACTTGTTACAATAATATTAGCTACTGGACCTCTACCTGTATCAATTTTAGACTCTAAAACCACACCAGTTGCTTTCGATTCAAAATCAGTTTTTAAATCTAAAATTTCCGCTTGTAAAGTTATTGCCTCAAGAAGTTTATCCAAGTTTAATTTGGTTTTAGCTGATATTTCAACCATCAAAGTATCTCCAGATAAGTCTTCAGCGATCAATTCGTGCTCCAATAATTGATTTTTTATTTTTTGAGGATCAGCATCAGGCAAATCACATTTATTTATTGCGACGACTATTGGAACTTTTGCAGCTTTCGCATGCTTTATTGACTCTATAGTCTGTGGTTTAACGCCATCATCTGCAGCAACAACTAAGACAACAATATCAGTCAATTTTGAACCTCTTGCACGCATTTCTGTAAAAGCAGCGTGTCCTGGTGTATCAATAAAAGTTAAATCATTCTTGCCACTCTTAATTTGATAAGCTCCGATATGTTGTGTTATACCACCAAATTCCCCAGATACAACATTTGCACTTCTCAACACATCTAAGACAGATGTTTTTCCATGATCAACATGACCCATTACTGTTATTATTGGTGCTCTAATTTTCAGGTTTTCAGTTCTAGAATCTTTTATCTTTTTAATAATTTCCTCAGCTTTTTCCTCACGAATTGGATTGTGTCCAAATTCCTTAACAAGATACTCTGCTGTATCTGCGGCCAAAGTTTGATTGATTGTTACAGTCACTCCCATACCGAATAAATGTTTAATTACATTGCTAGACTGCTCTGCCATTTTATTTGCTAATTCTCTCACCGTTATAGCTTCAGGTATATTTATATTTCTTTTAATTGCTTTTTTATTCTCGCTATCATCCTCTTTATTAATGTTTTTTAATTCCTTTTGCCTTGCTCTTTTAACAGATGCCAAACTTCTTTCCCTTGTTTCTATTTCGTCACTTAAAGCCCTTGAAACTGTCAATTTGACATCTCTCTTTTTTGAGCTTAATCTAGATTTTTTATCTTTATCATCTTCACTTTTAAATTTTCTAGTAGCCCTTTGCTCTGCTAGCTTACGTTTTTCAAAATCACTTATACCTAAATTAGAATTGTTTATTTTAAAGTTTGCCTTATGATTAACACCTTTTTTAAAAGTAGTTGATGTTGATTTATAACCACTACCCTTAAAAGTTTTACCCTTTCCCAAGAATTTAGATGGTTGCTTATTAATTATAACTGTTTTTTTTCCCTGATTGTTAACGTTGTCAATGTTTTTAAAAGACTTTTTAGGACCACCAGAAATTGTTAGTTTTGTTTTTTTGTTCTCCATTGCTCATCTCTCAATTTTTATAAATTATTTGTCTAGCTGACATTATTAGATCATCTGCTTCAGATTTCGATAATGCAAAATCCTCCAAATATCCTTGAATCCTTATTTTTTCACCTTTTATTACGTCAAAACCCCCTGTCAATTCATCAGATGCTAAGTCAGCAAAATCCTCAAGTTTTAAAATCTTTTGCTCACCTAAAGTTAATAACATTCCGGGTGTTAAGCCTTTCAGGTTAACTAGATCGTCAGAAATTCCTAAGGCTTTGATTCTCTGTGAAATATCTTCTTGATCTTTTTTATGAAATTCTTTTGCTCTTTCAATCAAAGCTTTGGCTGTATCTTCCTCAATACCTTCAATTTTTTTGAAGTTATCTAAAGAGCTATCTTTAATATCATCAATAGTTGAAAAACCTTCTGCAACAAGTAATTGTCCTAGTGTTTCATCTAACTCCAGATTTTTGACAAAATTTTCTGTTTTTTCTTTAAATTCTTGTTGTCTTCTTTCAGAATCTTCTTGATCTGTCATTATATTGATTTCAAAATTTAACAATTTCGTTGCAAGTCTCACATTTTGACCTCTGCGTCCTATGGCTTTGCTTAAATTTTCCTCTGTTAAAATCACATCCAATTTTTTTCTTTCAATATCAACGTTTACTCTTTGAACATCAGCAGGTGATAATGCATTTGAAACTAAAATTGCTGGATCCTCTGACCAATTTACTATGTCAATTTTCTCACCTTGTAATTCATTAACTACAGCTTGCACTCTTGATCCTCTCATTCCAACACATGCACCAACTGGATCTAATGAAGTATCAATAGCTTTAACACAAATTTTTGCTCTACTTCCAGGATCTCGAGAGGATGATTTAATCTCAATTAATCCATCATAAATCTCTGGCACTTCTTGAACAAAAAGTCTTTCCATAAATTTTGGATGAGCTCTAGATAAAAATATTTGCTGACCTTTGTTTTCTCTCCTAACATCATAACAATAAGCTTTGATTCTATCTCCAGCTTTTATATTTTCTCGAGGAATAAGCTCATTTTTTTGAATTATTGCCTCAGTTCTACCTAGATCTACAATTACATTTCCAAATTCAAGTCTTTTCACTATCCCGCTTAAGATAGTGTCTTTTTTATCTTTAAAATCATTAAACTGCCTTTCTCTTTCTGCCTCACGAACATTGAAATTGATTACTTGCTTAGCAGTTTGAGCAGCTATTCTACCAAAATCAAATGCTGGAAGTGGTTGAAGAACTTCGTCACCAATTTTTTTATCTTTATTTTGCTCATTTAAAATTATTGCATCTTTTAATTTAATTTCTGTATTAGAATTTTCGGGGTTATCTGAGATTATCAACTTTCTAAAAATTTCAATATCTCCACTCTCTCTATTAATAGCAACTTTTATTTCATTATCTTGACCGAACTTTGACTTGGCAGCTTTTGCAATACCAGTTTCCATAGAATTGATAATTAATTCCTTGTCTATAGCTTTCTCTAAAGCTACTGCTTCAGCAATTCTTAATAGTTCTAATTTGTCAGCTCTTTTATTTAACATGTTTGTTTAATCCAAAAAAAAATGGGCCAAAGCCCATTTTTGAAAATCGAGTATGTAATGGAAATATAATAAAGTTTTTTGATTATTCAATAAAAACTATTTAGTGAAAACACTTATTTTATCGGTATTTTCCCAAGAAAAAGATCCGTCTTTTTCAGGTGTTCTTCCAAAATGACCATAAGAAGCTGTTTTTTCATAAATAGCTTTATTTAAGCCCAACATTTCTCTTATACCTCGGGGACTTAAATCAAAATTTTCTTTAATTTTTTCTTTAACAAATCTATTTTTATCTAAATCATTATCAAAAAGATTTACATAAATTGACAAAGGTTTTGATACTCCAATTGCATACGCTAACTGGATTAAACATTTATCAGAAATTTTTGAAGCTACAATATTTTTTGCAATATACCTTGCGGCATAAGCGGCAGATCTGTCAACTTTGGTTGGATCCTTTCCTGAAAACGCTCCACCACCATGGGGAGCAGCACCACCATATGTATCTACTATAATTTTTCTTCCTGTCAGTCCACAATCCCCATCAGGACCTCCAATGACGAAATTTCCAGTTGGATTTACATAAAATTCATCATCGTTAAAGTCTTCTATAAATTCTTTTGGAATTGACTTTAACATATATGGCCTGAGTATTTCTCTGACCTCTTTTTGACTCACGTTGGCTGAGTGCTGAGAAGATATAACCACTGACTTCACTTTTACTGGTTTTTCATTTATGTATTCAAATGTGACCTGGCTTTTAGAGTCGGGTTCAATATTTTTTAATTTTCCAGATTTTCTATCTTCAGCCATTAGTCTTAAAATTTTATGTGAGTAATGAATTGGTGCAGGCATTAAAACATCAGTTTCATCACATGCATATCCAAACATTATTCCCTGATCTCCAGCTCCTTCATCTTTATTTCCCTTGGAATCTACTCCCATCGCTATATCTGAAGATTGTGCATGAAGATGAGACTCTATTTTTGTAGCTTCTTTCCAAGTGAAACCTTCTTGATCATAACCAATATTTTTAATGCAATCCCTAACATTTTTTATAAGATCTTCTTTATTAATCTCTGGTCCTCTCACCTCTCCGGCTAAAACAACCTTATTAGTAGTTGTAAGAGTTTCACAAGCAACTCTTGCATAAGGATCTTTAGATAAATAAGTATCTACAACCATATCAGATATTCTGTCAGAAACTTTGTCTGGATGTCCCTCAGAAACTGACTCACTAGTAAAAAGAAAATCTTTTAAATTACTCATCTTTAATCTTATTAAATGAAAAAATTAATAAAATATACAACAAAATTAATAAGATAAATATTTTGTTTCCATATAAAGAAAATATAGTTGGATTAAATTCTCTTCTTTTTTCGAAATCAATAAAACCATCTTTGTTATAACCAATTTTTTTTTCGATCTCCCCCAGAGGATTAATTATTGCTGTCAGACCATTATTAGCTGACCTTAAGACATATTTTCCGGTTTCAATAGCCCTGAATATACTGTGAGAGAAGTGTTGCTTTGGCCCGACAGATTTACCAAACCATCCATCTTCTGATATATTTATTATAAAATCGTAATCATTATTTTTTGTCAGATTGCCACTATAAATTATCTCATAACAGATTAATGGTAAAAATTTTAAATCTTGAAAGTTATTTTTTATATGGATAATCTTTCTTTCACCTCCTTTAGTAAAAGATCCAATGCTATTTGTGATTGTTTTTAAACCAATTTTATTAAGCAAATTTTCAAATGGAAGAAATTCACCAAAGGGAACTAAATTTATTTTATTGTAATTTTGAATTAAATTTAATTTATTATCAATAATTGAGAGTGAATTAAAATACTTATAATTTTCATTTGATAATGATCTGCTAGAGATACCGAGTCCTATTAAATGATTTTCACTAAAGTTTTCAGCAAACAAACTCTCATATAACTTTAATTCATCTAAATATGTATTTGGTATGATGCCTTCTGGCCACAAAAAAAAGATTTTTTTATAAGGTTCGGGTGAACTTAAATTTATCAACTCATTAAGGATGTTTTCTGCTTGATTATCAGTATAAAACCTATCTAAACTTATATTTGATCCAATTATCCTTATCGAGTAGGGATTTTTAACGATTTTTTCATTTAAAAAACTTTGCTTATATGATTTTCCATAAAATAAAAATAATATTGGAATTAGTAAAATTAAAATAGAAATAAAACTTTCTAATTTTGATTTTCTTAAAATGTAAATTGCAGGTGCAGAAAAAAAACTAATTATTAAAAGATTTAACGCGTATGTTCCGATAATAGATGCAAAACTTATAAAACTCAGGTTCTTCGACAGACTATAAATAAATAGGTTCCAAGGAAAACCTGTTAAAATATTTCCTCTTAAAAATTCAACTAAACCAAAAAGAAGGGAAAATAAAAAAAAAGAGCTTAATAATGTTTTTAATCCAAATTTATAAAAAATAAATGTTGCCAATCCATAGAATAGACCCAAAAAAGACGGAATAAGAATTAAAGCAACTGGTATTAAAAATTTAAAATTTGGATCAAAAGTAAGCGATATGGTTATCCAATATAAATTACTTAAAAAATAACTTAAACCAAATAGCCAACCATAAAGAAAAAAAAATTTTCCACTCTTCTGATAATTAAGTTTCTTAAATAAAAAAATAAAGAAAGTACTAAATGTAAAAAAATTTACAAAAAAATGATTTAAAGGTGGAAGACTTAAAGACGTTAATCCTCCTAAGATTAATAAAAACAATATTTCTATTATAAATTTTTTATTCAACTTAAATTAATATCTTTTTGACTGATCTAAATATTTTTTGTTCTTCACGAAACATTATCTGATATTCCTTTTCTTTTACATGATTAAAATTTAACAAGTGTAAGAAACCATGAATAAAAATTTTTGTAACTTTTTCTCTAAAATCGTAATTATTTATATCTTTAGGTTTATTCATGTAATTAAAACTTATAATAACATCTCCTAAATAAACTTCTTTGAGATTTTCAAATTTTTTTTGTAATGGAAAAGATAACACGTCTGTATGTTTATCTTTTTTCCTAAATTTTTTATTTAATTTTTTAATATTTCTATTGTTTGAAAGTAATAGAGTTAAATAAGCTCTTTTATTTATAAATTTAAATTTTTTTGGAAAATGTTTGCATAATCGATTAAAAAAAATTTCTTTTTTTTTAATTTTTTTTGACCAAGATTTTTCCTCAGTGAGGACATTAACCCTGATCATTGTTATTAGAATAAGCTTTTACAATTTTTGATACTAAAGGATGTCTTACAACATCTGAATGATCAAAGTCTATAACTTTAATTTCATTTAAATGAGATAATAGTTTTTTAGCTCTGTCCAAACCTGACATATGTTTATTTGGAAGATCTATCTGTGAGGGATCACCATTAACTACTATTTTTGAGTTTTCGCCAATTCTTGTTAAGAACATTTTAATCTGAGTGTCTGTTGCATTCTGAGCTTCATCTAAAATTGCAAAAGAATTTTTAAGAGTTCTACCTCTCATAAATGCCAAGGGAGCAATCTCAATATCTCCTATTTCAATCATCCTTTGAATTTTTTCAAAATGAAATAAATCGTAAAGTGAATCGTACAGAGGTCTCAAATATGGATCCACTTTTTCCTTCATATCTCCTGGTAAAAAGCCCAATCTTTCACCCGCCTCAACAGCCGGTCTTGATAGAATTATTCTTTCAATCTTTTTATCTAAAAGCATAGTAAGGCCAACAGCGACAGCAAGAAAAGTTTTTCCTGTTCCTGCTGGACCAGCAGAAATGACCATTTCACTTTCCCTTAAAGCTCTAACATATCTTTTTTGTTTTTCAGATCTTGGAATAATAGATTTTTTAGGTGTTTTAATAATATCAGTGATATTTGAGTTTTTAACTTTTTCATTAATCATAAATTGGTCCACAGACGATAAGATATCTTTATTTTCAATATTTCCATTATTTAAAAATTGTTTTACTAAAAATTGAATAGCGTTCTTAACAATTTCATTTTTTTCATCAGTAGACTTAATAAGTATTGAATTTCCTCTGGAATACAAGCCTGCTCCAGTAATTTTTTCTAGTTCCTTTAAATTTTTATTAAATTCACCTAGAATGCCCATTAGTAAATTATTATCACTAAATATCACACTTAATGAGTTATTATCTGAGTAAACGAATTTTAAACTTGCCTGAGTGTCTTTTTTAATTAAATTATTCAAATTTATGCGACTCTCAATTTTGAAATTTCTAAAGTTTCACCAAAAAGTGTATTTTGATTACTTCTATTAATTTTAACTTTTACTAGCTTTCCTATATCCTGGTCTTTGCCATCAAATATCACTGAAGTCATATAAACAGTTCTTCCGAAATACTTGTTGCTTTTAGATACTCTATTTTCTACCAGTACATCTATAACCTTACCCTCCAAAGATTTATTCATTTTTTTCTGAGAATTAAATAATTCTTTTTGAACAACTTTTAGTCTTTCATCACATAACTTTCTATCTATTAATGGTAGATGATAAGCTTTCGTACCTGGTCTTTGACTAAATATAAAAGAAAAAGAATTTATAAATTCTAATTTTTTTATAAGATTAATTGTAGCGTTAAAATCGCTTTCTTCTTCACCGGGGTAGCCAATTATAAAGTCGCTGGAAAATTTGACGGCGGAATTCTTTTTAATTATTTTTTCATAAATATTAAGATAATATTCAATATTGTGTTTTCTATTCATAAGCTTTAAAACTTTATTTGAACCACTTTGGACTGGCAAATGAACGAGTGGCATTAATTTTTTTGAAAATGCATACAAGTCAATTAAATCATCGCTCATATCAATAGGGTGTGAGGTCGTATATCTAATTCTTGAAATTTCAGGAATTTTCTCAATTTCCAAAATTAAATTTGATAATTTATAATCTTCGTTATTATAAGCATTAACATTTTGTCCTAATAAAGTAATCTCTTTAACTCCGTTATTAGCAAGTATTTTTGCTTCATTAATAATTTCATTAAATGATCTGGAGTATTCAGGACCTCTTGTATAAGGAACAACGCAAAAATGGCAAAACTTATCACAACCCTCTTGTATAGTAAGAAAAGATGATATTTTTGTAGATGAGTTTTTTATTTTGTCTAAATAATTGAACTTTGAAACAGCATCAAAATCGGTTTCATCTAATCTCTTTTGATTATCTAGATATTCCTCAATCTTATCATTTATTTTATGATAAGCTTGAGGACCAATAACCAGATCAATAAAAGGTTCTCTTTTTAACATTTCATCATTTTCAGCTTGAGCAACACATCCTGCTACTATGACAAAGGGTTTTTTTTTTAATCTAAATTTTTTTTTGACCCTACCTATCTCATGATAAACTTTTTCTTTTGCCTTATCCCTTATATGACAAGTATTTAGTAAAAAACAATTTGTATCATCAAGATTTTCAGTCTTAGTGAATCCAATTTTTTTAACAGTATCAATTATTCTATTAGTATCGTACTCATTCATTTGACAGCCAAATGTTTTAGCGAATATTTTCTTATTCATTTTTTTTATCTACTTTAACACCATAAAGCTCAAGTTTGTGGTCAACCAACTTGTATCCATACTTACTAGCAATTTTTTTTTGAAGTTCTTCTATTTCCTCATCAACAAACTCTATAATATCACCTGTTTTAATATCAATTAAATGATTGTGATCATCGTTTATTTCATATCTGGCCTTACCACCTTTGAAATCATGTTTTGTTAAGATTCCAGCTTCCTCGAATAGTTTTACAGTTCTATAAACTGTTGCGATACTTATTTTAGGATCAATTTTTGATACCCTATTGTAAAGTTCATCAACATCTGGATGATCAGACTCACCATAGGCTTTTTTTGACTCAGAAATAACCTTAGCTATTATTCTTCTTTGATCAGTGAGTTTTACACCCTGAGATAAACATTTTTGTTCAATTGTTTCTGACATATGTATTTTTAACCCGAATAGATAGGATTAATCAAATTTTTTTCAACTTTAAATTTCTTACACAAATCAGGAATAAACTCATATTTTATGTGTTTTTCTCCATTAAAATCCTTAAAGCTAAAACAATAATAATTAACTTTATTGACTAAATGAATAGCTTTAACGACTGATAAAGAATTTCTTATACCCGCAAAGCTACCGGGTCCTCTATTTATATATATATCTGAAATTTTTTTTAAATCTAAATTTTTTGACATTAAAAAATCGTTTAAAAGTATTATTAATCTCTCATAATTTTTTTTGCTATTTTCATAGCTAACATTATAATTGTCACCATTTACAATAATCATGAAAAAAACTTTATCACTAGCCGCATCTATTATTAGCTTTGTCATAATTCAATTGTTTGTTTTTACAAATTCTTATTCAAAGGAAAATAATACCAAATATTACTCAAAAGATAATGGTATTTTATCGATAATGTATCACAGATTTAATGAAAATAAGTATCCTTCAACAAATATAAAAATAGACATTTTTCAAAAACACATAAAAATAATTAAGGAACTTGATTATGAGTTTTATAATCCAAAATCTTTTGTAAGAGAATTTGAAAAACCAAAGAACAAGAAAAAAATTTTGATAACCATAGATGATGGTTTCAAGTCTTTCTACAATAACGCTTGGCCATATTTAAAGGAAAATGAAATTCCATTTATTTTATTCGTATCTACAGAACCAGTTGGTAAGAATGGTTATATGACTTGGGATGAAATAATTGAGATTGACAAATCTGAATTTGGTTTTATTGGCCACCATTCTCATTCACATGACTACCTAATTGATAAAAGCGAGGAAGAATTTATCAATGATATAGAGCTTGCATCAAAAATTTTTAAAGATAAATTAGGATATGTACCTGAAATATTTTCATATCCATTTGGTGAATATTCTCTTTTTATGAAACAATACATATCAAAAAATTTTCAAATGGCTTTTGGGCAACATTCCGGAATTATTGATGTGAATAAAGATAAATTTGAATTACCAAGATTTCCAATAAATGAAAAATATGGTGAATTAAAAAGATTTAGGTCTATAATTAATTATTTACCACTTGAGTATAGATCTCTAGAGCCAGAGGATAAAAAGATAAATAAAAAAAATAATCCCCCACGAATGATAGTTGAATTTTTTAATGAGCAAAAAAATATAAAGAACATCAATTGTTATTCCAATGACGGTGGTAGATGGAAGAAATCAAATTTAAAATTTGATATAAATAAACTTATGATCAACTTTGAAGATCCGTTTTTACCAAGAAGAGGAAGAATTAATTGTTCACTAATGGATGATGGAAAATGGCGTTGGTTTGGAACTCAATTTATCGTAAGCGAGAATTAGATTAAACTTTCTAATTCTTTACTTGAAGGAAGCAATTTTGCGTCATCAAAATCCTGTAGATTATTTTGTTTAATAATTTTTTGTAAAATTTCAACATATTGATCACCTGTTTCTGCATATTTGTTCAAAAATTTTGAGAGTATCATGCTATTCAAGGGCACTCCTTCATCTCTTAATTTGGCTCTCTCTTGTCTAAAATCTTTATAAGTTGAATGTGTGTTAAGATTTCTTTGATATGCTCTAACAGATGCTTGAAGAACATTGAACCTCATTACTTTATGTCCTTCACTTTTCTCAGCATCTTTTGGTTTTAATCCCTCACCGGACCAAGTCCACTGTCCAAACAATGCATTACCTTCTTGGGCAAATCTTGATGTTCCCCAACCTGTCTCTTTAGCAGCCTGTGCTAATGCTAGTGAAACAGGAATTTCATCCATTCTAATTTTAAGAGTTGATAAATCTCTTGAGGAAACTCCGTATTGTTTATATTTTTTTTCAAGCCACTTCTTTTCTAGGTCTGTATTATTGCTCTTATTTATAATACTAAAAAGTCTTTTCCTATCAATCCTTATATTGCTATTTTCTTTCAAGATTAACGGAAGGACAATCTGAATAAAAAATTCTTTTCTCTTAGAAGTGTTTTCAATCATTTTTATTTCATTTGGTAGCAAGGTTAAGGCAACTGGTTTTACTAATTTAGTTTCTCTCACTTCCTTAAGACTATATTTCGTATCTTCAAATAATTGTTTTATAGTTGAAGCGTTTAATCTTACAGTATCTGTCTCCAAGTCATTTAAACTAAAAATATCAACTAATAAATCTTGTTCATTTAAAAACTTATCGCTTTTTTCATTGCCACTTGAGCCATTCTTTAAGGTATAAGCTAGAACTGCTTTGGACTTATTTTGAAAAGCTGTATTTTTGTCATTAGCAAAATTTATAATGATTGGCATCGCATAAAAAAATGTGATTAATAATATCGATGAAATAAAAATTCTTGGTAATGAACCAATATTTTTTTTTGTATCAAAAAGATTTATAAATCTTACTTTCCTCGTAATAATTTTTTTATACATAATTTATATTGCCTCAACTTGTTTTACCTCTGGTATATAGTGACATAAAAGGTTTTGTACACCCTGTTTTAAGGTCATTGTTGAACTTGGACACCCAGAGCAACTACCTTGCAATTGAACTTTAACTATACCGTTTTTAAACTCCTTGAATTTAATATCTCCCCCATCTTTCGCAACAGCAGGTCTAATTTTTTGATCTAGAATTTTAATAATTCTTAACTCTAACTCCTCTAAATTTTCAGAACTCTCTTTTAAGTTTTTTTCTATGACATATTCTTTACCTGTCGAATAAAAATCATTTATTAATGAAATGATGATATGCTTTATTTCCTCCCACTCGATATCATCTTGTTTATTTACTGATATAAAATCTTTTCCTAAAAAAATACTTTGTACACCATTAACGGAAAATAAATTTTTAATTAGGTCATTGTTAGTCTCATCTTTTTTTGTTACTTCAAATGACTCGTTTTTAGAAACAATTCTACCTGGTAAAAACTTTATTGAGTTCGGATTTGGTGTAATTTCAGTCTGTACAAACATGATTTATATATAATCAATAATTTCTAAAATGGAAATTGTTTGTATTTTATATTTAAAAACCTAATATTTCTTGAATTTTTTTGAGCTTTTTTGAAGCAATTTTATTAGATCTTTCTTGTCCTTTATCTAAGATTTGGTCTAAATAATTTTTATCTTTTAAAAGTTTTTTAATTTCACTCGATATGGGAATGATTTTATCAACTAAAACTTGTGATAAAATTTCCTTAAATTCAGAAAAATTTTTTCCAGAAAATTTATTTATTGTATCATCTAAATTTACATCCATTAAATTAGAATAAATACTAATCAAATTTTTTGCTTCAGGCCTTTTTTCTAAATCTGTATTACTAGATGGTAATAGTAAAGTATCGGTTTTTGACTTTTTAATTTTATTTATTATTTGATCTTTGTCATCAGTTAAATTTATTCTGCTCAGATCCGATAATTCAGATTTACTCATTTTTTTTGTGCCATCTCTCAAACTCATAATTCTCGAAAAGTTTTTTTGAATTAAGGGCTCAGGTATTTTAAAAAAACCATTAACATTAAAATCATTATTAAATTTTTGTGCAATATCTCGACAAAGTTCTAGATGTTGTTTTTGATCATCCCCAACAGGTACATGAGTAGTGTCATATAATAAGATATCTGCTGCCATTAAAACAGGATAAGAGTAAAGACCAATACTTGCTTTTTCTTTGTCTTTTCCTGCTTTATCCTTAAATTGAGTCATTCTGTTAAGCCATCCCATCCTAGCCACACAACTGAGTATCCAGGCAGTCTCTGAATGAGCGCTCACCCTTGATTGGCTAAAAATTATACTTTTTTCTGGATCTATACCACTAGCAATAAAAGTTGCTATTGTTTCGTAGATATTATCTTTCAATTTTTTTGGATCTTGAGCAACCGTAATAGCATGAAGATCAACAACACAAAATATGCACTCGTTTTGGTTCTCATTGTTAAGCTTAACAAAATTTTTAATCGCACCCAAATAATTTCCAAGGTGAAGATTTCCGGTTGGCTGTACACCTGAAAAAATTTTTTTTTCCATAGTTAATACTTTAGTTTAATATCGTCATATTTAAAAGCTTTGATAAATAATGAAAAACTTAAATAAAATAAAAAACTTAAAAAAGCTGAAAATATTAAATAAATAGATTTTAAATTATATTCATAAATTAATTTATTTTCAAAAAATAAAATTAAATAATTAAAGAACATGCCCATAAGTATAGAACCAAAAAGTATCTTTAAAAATTTGTCAAAAAATAGATTATTAAAGTTGAATAAATTCTTATTCTTTAAATAAACAAATAATAGAATTGCATTAAACCAGGATGAAATTGTCGTAGCTATAGGAATTATTATGAAACCAATATCTCTGAAAAAATAAATACTTATCAATATATTTAAAATTACGGATATTAATGAAATATAAAAAGGTGTTTTAGTATCTTGATTAGCGAAAAAGAATGTCGAGAATACTTTAATCAATGCGAATGCTGGTAGTCCTAGACCAAAATAGTAAAGAGCATTTGCCGAATTAGATACTGAAAGTTCATCAAAAGAACCATAACCAAATAATGCTGAAATAATTTGCTCTGATCCTACAATTAAAGCAACTGAGGCGGGTAAACTTAAAAACATACTAAGCTCAAGTGCTTTATTTTGAAGTAAAAGTACTTTGTTTTTTTTTTTTAAAAAAACATGTTTCGAAAGTTGTGGCAAAACAACAACTCCAATTGCAATTCCTGCTATTGCTAGGTTTATTTGATAAACTCTATCAGCATAGTATAAATAAGATACTGCACTGGCCTGAAAAGATGCAACTATAGTGCCAACAAGAATATTAATTTGCGTAACACCAGATGAGAAAATGCTTGGTAAAAGTTTTTTGAAAAAAAATTTAACTTTATTATTAATTTTAAAATTAAAGTTAAATTTTATAGAATAAAATTTTTTTGTAAATTGATATAAAAAAAAAAGTTGTAATATTCCTGCTAGTGAAACTCCATACGATAGGTAATAAACTAACTCATCGTTAAAAAATTTACCAAAAAATAAAATAGATATTAAAACAATATTAAGAATTATTGGAGCAGCGGATGCAGCAGCAAATTTGTTATGTGAATTAAGAATTGCTGCAAAAAAAGATGATAAACTTACAAACATTAAGAACGGAAGAGTTATCCTGGTTAAATTTACAGCTAACTGAATTTTTTCTGAATTATCAACAAATCCTGGTGCTATTAACCTGACAAAAGCTGGCATGAAAACTTCAATAATTAAAACTAAAAACAATAGTCCTAAAAATAATAAGTTAAAAATTTCGTTCGCAAATTTTTGTGATCCAGATTTTTTTTTTACTACTTCTGAAGTATAACTTGGTATAAAAGCTGCATTAAAGGTTCCCTCTGCAAATAATCTTCTAAATGTATTAGGTATTCTGAATGCCACAAAAAAAACATCTGCTAAAAAACTTGTTCCAAGAAAAATTGCTATTAAAACATCTCTTAAATAACCAAGTAATCTACTGATAATAGTATAAAAACCAAAAGTCCCTGTTGACTTAACTAAATTCATAAATCATATTAGTCTTAATTTTACCCCATTTGTACACCTAATTAACATAAATGAAAAAAACAAAAATTGACCACTACACAGATAAAGAAGCTTTAGATTTTCATAAAGATAAAAAGCCAGGCAAGATTGAGATATCTTCTTCAAAAAATATGACTACAAAAAGAGACTTGGCTTTAGCATATTCTCCTGGAGTAGCAGCTCCAGTAAGAGCAATAAGTGATAATCCTGAGGCAGCATTTGATTATACTAGTAAAGGAAACCTTGTTGCAGTTATCAGTAACGGTTCTGCAATTTTAGGTATGGGTAATTTAGGTGCGTTAGCGTCTAAACCAGTTATGGAAGGAAAGGCAGTTTTGTTTAAAAGGTTTGCTGATATTGATTCTATTGATTTAGAGATAGACTCTGAAGACCCAGAAGAAATCATAAATAGCATAAAAAATTTTGCTCCTAGTTTTGGTGGTATCAATCTTGAGGATATTGCAGCACCTGATTGCTTTATTATTGAAGATAAGCTTAAAAAATATCTTGATATACCTGTATTCCATGATGATCAGCATGGTACAGCAATTATAACGACCGCAGCATTAATTAATGCCCTAGATATTAATAAAAAAAAAATTGATAAAGTAAAAATAGTTGTGAATGGTGCTGGAGCATCAGCAATGGCATGTGCAAATTTATTTAAAAAGACTGGCGTGCCTAATAAAAATATCACGATGGTAGATAGAAAAGGTGTGATTTACAGAGGTAGAGAAAATTTGAATCAATGGAAATCAAGTCATGCGATTGAGACAAAGAACAGAACTTTGACTGATGCAATTAATAATGCTGATGTTTTTTTAGGATTATCTACAAAAGGGACATTAACAAAAGCAATGGTTAAAAAGATGGCAAAAAATCCAATAATATTTGCTTGTGCAAATCCTGATCCAGAGATTACACCTGAGGAAGTTGAGGAGGTCAGAAACGATGCGATAATAGCAACAGGAAGATCAGATTACGCCAATCAGGTAAATAATCTAATAGGTTTTCCCTATATATTTAGAGGAGCTTTAGATGTAAGAGCTAAAACAATAAATGAAGAAATGAAAGTTGCCGCTGCACTTGCAATCGCAAATTTAGCAAAGGAAGATGTGCCTGATGAAGTTGTTGCAGCAATGGGAGGTGAAAGACCTCATTATGGAAAAGATTATATAATACCATCAACATTTGACCCAAGATTAATTAGTGTTATCCCAGTAGCTGTAGCTAAAGCTGCAATGGAAAGTGGAGTAGCTAGAATTAAGATAAAAGATTTTGATGTTTACAAAGATCAACTTAAACAAAGGCTAGATCCAACTGTTGCAATTCTTCAAGGTGTTAATAATTACATTAAGAAAAAACAAAAAAAAGTTGTGTTTGCAGACGGTGAGGATGAAAATATATTAAAGGCTGCAATTGCATTTAAAAATTCTAAATTAGGAATTCCTATTTTAATTGGAAAACAAGAGTTAATTAAAAGTCAAATAAAAAAGATTGGTTACAATGAAAATTTCGATATTGAAATTGTGAACTCTAAAGACAAGGATAAAAGAGAACGATATGCAAAGTATCTTTTTAAAAGACTCCAAAGAGAAAAAGGCATGCTAGAAAGAGACTGTGATAGACTCATAAGAAATGATAGGGTAATTTGGGCATCTTGTATGGTAGCTTGTAATGATGCAGATGCAATGGTTACAGGCAATACAAGAAGATATTCCTCTTCACTTGAAAAAATAATCCAAGTTGTAGATCCAAGACCTGGGGAAATAATGTTTGGTTTAAATTTGGTTGTTAATAGAGGTAAAACAATTTTTATTTGTGATACATCAGTTATTGAATATCCAGACTCAAAACAATTAGCTGAGATGGCAAAATCTGCAGCAAGAGTTGTGAGACTTTTTGGATTTGATCCTAAAGTTGCTTTTTTATCACACTCTACTTTTGGTGAACCAGCTACAGACAGAACAAAAAGATTAAGCGATGCTGTTCAAATACTAAAAAAAGATAAAGTCAATTTCAAATTTGATGGGGAAATGCAACCGGATGTAGCTTTAGATGATATTTACAAAGAACTATATCCGTTCTCAGAAATTGTTGGAAACTCAAATGTGTTAATCATGCCTAGTCAACATAGCGCCGCAATTTCATACAAGATGATTAAATCGATGAGTAGAGCAAAGGTAATTGGACCGCTTCTTATTGGTTTAGGTTTGCCAATTGAGATAGCACCATTGAGATCATCTACGTCTGAAATTTTAAATCTAGCATCAATAGCTGCTTATTCTGCTGATGTTATTAAATATGATAAATAATTTAATTTTTTTTAATTCTTAAATTATCGACCAATAAAATACTTGCGATTACATTTTCCACATCTAAAATTTCATTTGCTTCTTTGATAACAGCATCCTTTTCATCAGTTGTTAATGCTATACCATATATATAAATTTTTTTCTTATAAGTATCTATTTGATAATTGGTTGCTTTTATTGTGTCGTTAAATATCAATGCTGTCCTTAATTGTGATGTAATCAGTATGTCTTTAGCAG
Organism: uncultured Pelagibacteraceae bacterium; assembly: GCA_902527635.1. Lineage (GTDB taxonomy): Bacteria > Pseudomonadota > Alphaproteobacteria > Pelagibacterales > Pelagibacteraceae > Pelagibacter. The sequence continues at coordinate 75,676 of CABZPS010000001.1, forward strand.
ATTGTTGAAAATTAAATTCCTCTTTAATCTTTAAATCATTTTTAACAGACCTTACTCCTTGAGTTTCCCATGCAAGCTTAGTTAATTTAAGTTTTTCTTCTGGATCATCAACTTTACCAGTTACAAATATTCTACCATCTATAACTTTTGTTTTTACTGATAAAAAATAATTTTTGTTAGTTAATAAAATTCGTGTACTTAAATTCTTTTGCATTATTGAGTCATCTATTTGAGTGCCAAGAGATCTTGGGTCTATGGCAACACTCACACCAGTTCCAAATATTCCAGTCGAAGATACCCCTACGCATCCGGTAAAAATTATTCCAATCAAAAAAATAAATATAATTTTAGCTTTCATTCTTGATATCAACACAATATTTATAAATTATCTTTTTTGAAACTGGATTAATTTCATGGACAATGTCTGTGATTTCTTTAATGCTTAGCTTATTTATCATCTTTTTAATAGTTCTTCTATCTGATTCACTTAATTCATGCGAATTTTTTTTATTTAATTTCTCTGAAATTACAATTGTTAATTCTCCCTTTAAATTTTTCTCAAAAGGTTTTAATTCATCAATATCTAATCTAATAAATTCCTCGTATAATTTTGACATTTCTCTACAAATTAAAATTTTTCTACCTGAAAATTCCTTTTTTATAAAAGGTATTATCTTATTAATTTTTTTAGCCGAAATGAAAAAAATTATGGAGCTATCTAATTTTTTTGTGCTTTCCAAGATTTTCAATATTTCATTATTTTTTTCAGGAAAAAAACCATAGAAAAAAAATTTATCTGAAAATCCACTTGCCGACAACGCTGTTATAACTGCTGAAGGACCCGGTAACGGAATAATTTCAATTTCATTTTTTACACATTCTTTTATTAATAGGCATCCAGGGTCTGAGATGTTTGGTGTTCCAGCATCTGAGATCATAGAAATTGTTGAGCCATTTTTTAATAAATCAATGACTTTTGATAAGTTTTTTTTTTCATTAAATTTATGATTTGAAACTAATTCGACATTTATTTTATACTTATTCAATAAATTTTTTGAAACCCTAGTGTCCTCACATAATATGAAATCAGATTTCCTTAAGGTTTCTAGGGCTCTAAAAGTAATATCATTTAAATTACCTATTGGGGTTGGGACTAAATATAAGCCTTTTTTAAATTCTTTGTTCGTTGTTTTAGAATTTACAATCATATTTATGTATAAATAATATAATATCATTAAATGTTTGAAATTTTTAAAATAATTTTAATTAGTTTGACTATTGCTTTATTCATTTCAAAATTTGGACACTCCGACGAAGAAAAAATCAAGATAGGTTTATTAGTTCCAATGTCAGGTGAAAATAATAAGTTAGGGCAATCAATTATAAAATCGACGAGATTGGCTCTTAAAGATATTGGCACTAACAAAATAGAGATATACCCAAAAGACACTGGTTCAAGTTCTACTAAAACATTTCAGTCAGCTCTTGAGCTAAAAAAGTTGGGTGTGAAAATTATAATTGGACCTGTTTATTTTGAAAATCTTGAGTATTTAAATGAGATGGATGATATTATTTTTTTATCGCTTACTAATAAAACAGAAGGTTTGCCTAGTAACGTTATAAGTAGTGGAGTAAATTCTGTTTCACAGTTGAATGCAATAAAAAAATTTGTAGAGCTTAATGAATTAAAAAAAACTATTTTATTAACTCCTGACCTTAATTATAAAAATGAAATTAAAAGGGCAATAGGAAAATCGAAATTAAAAATATCAAAGCATTATATTTATAATATTGAACCTACAAAACTTACACAACAAATTGAAGAAATAACAAATTATAAAACGAGAAAACAAAATTTAATTAATGAGATAAAAAAAGTTGAATTATCTAACATAGATGAAGAAATAAAAAAAAGAAAAATAGAAAAATTGAGTAAAAAATATACCATTGGAAATGTGAATTTCGATTCTTTAATCATCTCTGATTTTAACGAAAGTTTAAAAAGTGTGATTACTTCGTTTTTATATACTGATGTATCTCCAGAGGAAAAATATTTTATTACACTAAATCAGTGGTTTGACGAAAGTTTACTCTCTGAAAGAAATATTCAACCCCTATATTATCCTTCAATCAATAAAAAAAATTTTGATAACTTTTCAATGAAATTCTCAGAATTTTATAATGAAAAACCTAATCATTTATCACTACTTAGTTATGATCTTATTGGACTGATTTATTACTTGTCTTTAAAAGCTGACTTGTCTGATGCCAAGGTAATATTTAAGAAACAAAATTCTTTTAAAGGTAAAATTGGAATTTTTGATATAAAAGATAACAAGATAAATCATAGATTAAATTTTTATTTAATCCAAGACGGATCCCTTAAAGAAATTTTTTAATTTTTTGAAGGCTTTGGAACGATGATCCATTTTATATTTTTTAGAAAAAGGCATTTGACCAAAGGTTTTCTTCTCATTTATTGGAATGAATATTGGATCATAACCAAAACCATTTCTTCCCTTAGCTTTACAAGCAATTCTTCCCTCTACTTTACCTATAACACATACTAAATTTTTGTTTAAATAACTTATCGAAAGAGCACAAATGAACCTTGCACTAATCTTTTTTTTTTTCCAATTTTTATCTTTCTTATTTAATTCCTTGAAAACTTTTTTTATTGCAATTTTAAAATCTTTATTCTTTCCAGCCCACCTAGCAGAATAAATACCAGGTTTTTTATCTAAAATATCAATCTCAAGGCCAGAATCATCCGCTATACAAACTAAATTTGTTTTTTTTGAAAAATATTTAGACTTTATAATTGAATTTTCCTCAAAAGTTTTGCCATTTTCCTTGGGACTTTTAAGCTTAAAGTTAATTGTCGAAAAAATCTTTATATAATCTGGAAGTAAATTCTTAATTTCCCTTAATTTTCCTTTGTTATTGCTGCCAACTAATATTTTTTTTATTTTTTTATTCACATCTAGAAATTCTAGAATTCCTTACCATATATCTACATATGGAAAAAGAAGAAAACAAAACTACCTCCGACAATCAAGAGGTAAAAGAACACTTAGATGATAACAAGACTGACCGACCAGAAGATAAAGAAATTAAAAAAGAGAATGATAAAGAGGAAAAATCACTAGAAGAAAAAATTATTGAGCTTGAAGATAAACTAGCGAGGACTTTTGCAGAAATGGAAAATCAAAGAAGAAGGTTCGAAAAAGAAAAGATAGATGCTTTTGAGTATGGAGGTTATTCTTTTGCAAAAGAAGCATTGAACTTGATCGATAATTTAGAAAGATCAAAAAATATTCTGGAAAATGATGAAAAATTAAAAAATACTGAAGCTTTAAAAATAACTTTGGATCATTTTGATATAATATATAAGGATATATTCTCTATTTTTAGTAAAAATAACATTTCAGTTATAGAAAGTATAAATAAAAAGCTTGATCCAAATCTTCATCAAGCAATGATGGAAATAGAGGATGACAATAAAGAGCCCGGGACAATTATACAAGAAATACAAAAAGGATTTATGTTGAAAGATCGACTATTAAGACCCTCTTTAGTTGGTGTTGCAAAAAAAACAACTGAAAAAAACGAAAAAACTGAAGAAAATAAAGAAAATTTAGAGGATAAATAATGTTTTATACAACTTGTAGATTTAAAATTAACACTTATATGATTTTTTGAGGATTTAATTATGAGTAAAATAATAGGAATTGATCTTGGTACTACTAACTCATGTGTTGCGATCATGGAAGGTAGCCAAGCTAAAGTTTTAGAAAATACAGAAGGGGCGAGAACCACACCCTCTGTTGTAGCTTTCACTGATGAAAATGAAAAATTAATCGGCCAACCTGCTAAAAGACAAGCAGTAACCAATCCCGAAAATACAATATTTGCAGTAAAAAGGTTAATCGGAAGAAATTTCGAAGATCCAACTGTAAAAAAAGATGTTGAGACTGCACCTTTTAAAATTATTAATTCCGAAAAGGGTGATGCATGGATAGAAGCAAAAGGGCAAAAGTACTCACCATCTCAAATATCAGCGTTTATTTTACAGAAGATGAAGGAAACTGCTGAAAAATATTTAGGGCAAGCGGTTACCAAAGCTGTTATTACAGTTCCAGCTTACTTTAATGATGCACAAAGACAAGCTACAAAAGATGCTGGTAAAATTGCAGGGTTAGAAGTTTTAAGAATTATTAATGAACCAACTGCAGCTTCATTAGCTTATGGTTTAGACAAAAAACAAAATAAAAAGATTGCCGTATATGATCTGGGTGGTGGAACATTTGATGTTTCAATACTTGAGCTTGGAGATGGTGTCTTTGAGGTAAAATCTACAAACGGTGATACCTTTTTAGGTGGGGAAGATTTTGATAATACAATTGTCGAATATTTGATTAATGAATTTAAAAAAGATAATGGTATCGATCTGAAATCGGATAAACTTGCATTACAAAGATTAAAAGAAGCTGCTGAAAAAGCAAAGATTGAACTTTCATCTGCAGAACAAACAGATATAAATTTGCCTTTTATAACAGCAGATAAAACTGGACCAAAACATATAAACCTCAAAATGACGAGAGCAAAGCTAGAAGCTTTAGTTGAAGATTTAATAGCCAAAACAATGCCTCCATGCAAAACAGCTTTAAAAGACGCGGGTATATCTGCCAATGAAGTTGACGAAGTTGTTATGGTTGGTGGTATGACTAGGATGCCAAAAGTAATTGAGGAAGTTAAAAACTTTTTTGGTAAAGATCCAAATAAAAGTGTTAATCCTGATGAGGTAGTAGCTATGGGAGCTGCTATTCAAGCTGGTGTATTGCAAGGAGATGTTAAAGATGTTCTTTTATTAGATGTAACGCCTCTATCATTAGGTATTGAGACATTGGGTGGAGTTTCTACAAAGCTAATAGATAAAAATACTACAATTCCAACAAAGAAAAGTCAGGTTTTTTCAACTGCAGAAGATAACCAACCTGCTGTCTCTATCAGAGTTCTTCAGGGTGAAAGAGAAATGGCGACAGATAATAAGTTACTAGGCAATTTTGAATTAGTTGGTATTGCTCCAGCACCAAGAGGTGTACCTCAAATTGAGGTAACATTTGATATTGACGCTAATGGAATTGTAAATGTTTCTGCAAAAGACAAAGGAACTGGTAAAGAACAAAAGATCCAAATTCAGGCCTCAGGAGGATTAAGTGAGGCAGAAATAGAGAAAATGGTTAAAGAAGCTGAAGCAAATAAAGAAGCTGACAAAAAGAAAAGGGAGTCAGTAGATGTAAGAAATCAGGCAGATACTTTAATTCACTCAACTGAGAAAAATTTAAAAGAACATGGCTCAAAAATATCTGATGTCGATAAAAAAGCTATTGAGGACTCTTCAGCGGCACTTAAAGAATCTTTGAAAAGTGATAACACAGAAGAAATCAAGAAAAAAAATGAAGCTTTAGTTCAAGCCTCTATGAAGCTTGGAGAAGCTATCTATAAATCACAACAAAATGCTAAACCAGAATCTAACAAAGATGACGGTAAAGATGATGATAAAGGAAAAAAAGACGATAATGTTGTTGATGCGGATTTTGAGGAAGTAAAAGACGAGAATAAAGAAAAAAGCGCTTAACTGACATCTATTTGTCTAAGTTAATAAATGGCCAAAAGAGATTATTATGATGTCCTGGGCGTTAATAAAAATGCTTCACCTGAAGAGTTAAAATCAGCTTATAGGAAACTTGCTGTAAAATATCATCCTGACAAAAACCCCGGAAACAAGACCGCTGAGGATAAATTTAAAGAGGCAAGCGAAGCTTATGGCGTTTTATCAGATAAATCCAAAAAAGAAAATTATGATAACTTTGGTCATGCTGCCTTTGAAAATGGGGGAGGAAAAGGTGGCTTTAGCGGTTTCGGTGGTTTTAGTAGCGCTGATTTCTCAGATATATTTGAGGATTTCTTTGGTGATTTTGGCGGTGGGAGAAGAGGCTCGAGAAGAAACTCAAATAATAGAGGTTCAGATTTAAGATATGATTTATCTATAACACTTGAAGAAGCTTATATTGGAAAGAAACAAAATATTCAATTTTCATCATCTGAAAAATGTAACTCATGTAAAGGTAGTGGGTCTAAAGCAGGATACAGTCCTGATAGATGTACTTATTGTGGAGGAAACGGTCGTGTGAGAACAAATCAGGGATTTTTTACTGTTCAACAAACCTGCCCTCAATGTGCAGGAAGTGGTGAGGAAATAACTAATCCATGTAATGATTGTAATGGTCAAGGAAACAAGCAAACCTCAAAAAAATTATCTGTAACAATACCTAAAGGTGTTGATGACGGTACAAGAATAAGACTTGCTGGTAAAGGTGAGGCGGGAACAAGAGGAGGAACAAGTGGAGACTTGTACATATTTGTTAATATCAAATCTCACGAACTTTTCAAAAGATCTGAGGTTAATTTATTTTTTGAATTTCCAATCTCGATAGCAGATGCAGCTCTTGGAACTACAATAGAGATACCAACAATTGATGGAAAAAAAGCTAAAATAAAAATACCAGATGGAACACAAAGTGGTAAACAATTTAGACTTAAGGGTAAAGGAATGCCTTTCATGCGTAGAAGTGACTTTGGTGATCTTTATGTGCAGGTAAAAACGGAAGTTCCTGTTTCCCTTAATAAAGAACAAAAAGAATTACTTGAAAAATTTAGAAAAATTGAAAATGAAAAATCTAATCCTAGTATCAAAAAATTTTTTCAAAAAGCTAAGGAATTTTGGAACAATTAAAAAATGGGTTTAGAAGAAATTATACCCGCAATCGCTTTGGTTGCTATACTGATACTGATACTACCTGAATTTATAAGCACTAACATAAAAAAAAATCGATTGCTTAAAAATCTATCTATTTGGGGTATTATTGTTTTATTACTTATGGTACTTCTTTATTTCGTCTTCAAATGAAAAAGATTAATTTAGCTGTAACTGGGTGTTTGGGAAGAATGGGGCAACAGATAATTAAATCTGTCAAATCAAATAAAAAATTTAAGTTAGTAGCTGTAACCGAAAATAAAAAAACTAATAAAAAGCTTCAAGGTTTAAAAATTTTAAAAAATAATTTAGAAGTTTTTAAGAAAACAAATCTCATTATAGATTTTACAATCCCAAAATGTACGATGGAAATATTAAAAATTGCTTTAAAATTGAAGAAGAGAGTAGTTATTGGTACTACTGGTTTTACAGTAAAAGAAGAAAGTTTAATTAAAAAATTCTCAAAAAAAATACCAATTTTAAAAGCAGGAAATATGAGTTTAGGTATAAATCTGCTGATGTACCTAACAGAAATAACCTCAAAATCACTAGGAGATAATTTCAAAAGTAAAATATTTGAAATACATCATAAACACAAAAAAGATTATCCTTCAGGAACTGCTTTGATGCTTGGAAAAGGAATTGCAGATGGGAAAAAAAGAAAATTATATAACTTAATTGGAAAAAAGTACCTAAACAAAAAAACTTTCCCATATGGAAAAAAAATCAATTTCAATTCAATTAGAAAAGGTGAGATAATAGGTGAACATGAAGTTAGATTTTCAAGTGGAAAAGAAATAGTGACATTAAATCACGAGGCTTTCGATAGAGCTTTATATTCTGAGGGTGCATTATTTGCTGGTGAATGGTTAATGAATAGAAAACCAGGTCTTTACTCAATGCGAGATCTTATGAATTTCAAGTGATGACTGAAATTCAAAGAGCAAGAATTATTTTAAAACATCTTAATAAAATATATCCAAATATTAAAGTTCCACTTAAAAGCCGTAATGTATTTACATTATTAATTTCTGTTTTACTATCCGCACAATGTACCGATGTGAATGTTAATAATGTTACAAGAAATATTTATCCAAAATATTATAAACCAAGTCACTTTTTAAAATTAGGAAGGAAAAAAATTGAAAAGCTCATAAAAAAGATTGGTATTTTTAGAATAAAGGCAAAAAGTATATACAATCTTTGTGGTATATTAGAAAAAAATTATAATGGCAAAGTTCCAAAAACATTTGAAGATTTAGAGCAACTACCAGGTGTAGGTCATAAAACGGCCAGTGTGGTTATGTCGCAAGGATTTGGCTATCCGGCATTTCCAGTTGATACTCACATTCATAGATTAGCTCAAAGATGGGGACTGACTAACGGAAAGAACGTTGTTCAAACTGAAAAGGATTTAAAAAGATTATTTCCAAAAAAATATTGGAACAAACTTCATTTACAAATTATTTACTACGGAAGAGAATATTGTAAAGCACGAGATTGTTATGGATTAGCTTGTAAAATATGCTCTAGTTGTTATCCTAATAGAAAAAAACCAATCAAAACAAAAAAGGCATAAATGAAAGTCTTAGGTATAGGAAATGCTATTGTTGATGTGATCTGTAAAGTGAATGATGATTTTTTATTAAAAAACAATCTTACTAAAGGACTAATGAAGCTAATATTTCATGAAAATGAATTTTCAAATTTATTATTAGATTTGAAAATTGAAAAAACTATTTCAGGAGGTTCGGTTGCAAACTCGATAGTAGGTTTATCACAATTAAAAAATGATGTTGGTTTTATTGGTAAAATATCTGATGATAATTTTGGTGCAAAATATGAGGAAGGTTTAAAAAAAGAAAATGTAAATTTTCTTTATACAAAAAAAAGAGAGACTCTTCCTACAGGAACGTGTTTAATTCTAATTACTCCTGACTCAGAGAGAACTATGTGTACTTTTTTAGGCACCGCAGGAAAAATAAATAAGTACGATTTAGATGTTAACACAATAAAAGAGAGTGAATTAATCTTTTTAGAGGGTTATTTGTGGGATAAAGGAGAGCCCAAAGAAGCTTTTGAAAAAGCTATCAAGTTATCAAATAAAACGGCGATGTCTTTATCTGATAAATTTTGTGTCGATAGACATAAAACAAATTTTTTAAAATTAGTAAAAAATGACTTAGATTTAGTTTTTGCAAATGAAGGTGAAATAACCTCCTTAATTGATGCTACAAATTTTGGTGAGGTAATTTCTTTTTGCAAAGAGCTGAAAAAACATTTAATCATAACTAGAGGCGAAAAAGGTGCAATCTCAATTTATAGAGACGAAGTAGCAGAAATCAGTGCCAAAAAAGATCTAAAAATTGTAGATCTTACAGGTGCAGGAGATTTATTTGCATCTGGATACTTACACGGATTTATTAACAAATTTTCTCAAAAAGAGTGCTTAGTAAAAGCAACAGAAATGTCCTCAAAAATAATACAACAGATTGGGGCTCGAATTTAGACTTTTTTTATTCTTTTAAAGCTTCCTTTACCTTTTTTTGGTTTTATTACTCTTGGCTTAAATTTTTTAGTAAAAAGTTCTTTAGCAAATTTATTTTTTTTTTGAAATTTGGTAACCATTTTTCATACTAATTATTAAATTATCATCAAAAAACTTCTCTTTAATTTTTTTTCTCAACCTATGAATATGGGTTTCTACAGTATGAGTTTCTAATTTAGATTGATATCCCCAAACTTTTTCTTGTAATTCATTTACTCTGATTGGTAGTTTATTTTTGGATAGGAAGATAATTGTATCTATTTCCTTCTCGGTTAACTTAAGTTTTTGATTTTCTAGAATCATCTCTCTAGAATTTATATTAATTATATATTGACCAACATTTATATTAGATTGTTTGATGAAATTTTTTTTTAAAAACTCAACGTTTATCTTTTCTAAAAGTTTTGTAAATTTAATTGGAAAACTATCAATTAAAATCAAATTAGGTAGATTTGAATTCCTCTTGTTAGATAAAACAAGAAAGTGATCATAATCTCTGAATTCTACATTTAAGATTTCTTTTTTTGTAAAACTAGTAATTTTAAAATTTAGATATTCCTCTATTTCTTTAAAAATATCATATAGTGTGGGTAATTCATAAATAAACAAAGTTTTATTATTCATATATAAATACAATATGACAATTATTTTAAAAAACAAACATTCTCTTAAAATTGATGATTTTAACTTTAAATGTTGTGTTGGAAAAAATGGTCTAACTAATAAAAAAATTGAAGGTGATAAAAAAACCCCAAGAGGTATTTTTAAAGTAGAAAATTTATATTATAGGAGTGACAGATTAAAAAAACCCTTTACGAAATTAAATTGCGTTAAAATCCATAAAAGGATGGGCTGGTCCAATAACACAAAAGATAAAAAAAAATATAACAAATTAATTGATATAAAAAATCAAATAAAGTATGAGAAACTTTATAGAAAAGATTATAAATATGATTTAATGATTCCAATAAAGTATAATTGGAAAAAAACTATTCTAAATAAAGGAAGTTGTATCTTTTTACATTTAACAAAAACATATAAACCAACAGCTGGATGTATTGCATTAAGAAAAA
>CABZPS010000002.1 GCA_902527635.1 uncultured Pelagibacteraceae bacterium
GTCCATGAGAGTTCGAGTCTCTCTGGCCGCACCAATACTTGTTTTTTAACTATTTTCGCTCATTTTTAATCAGAGAAAAAATGTAAGTTATGGTTTAAAAATGTTTTGTGAAAATATTTAAACCAACATTTCTACTGTTTCTTTATTTATTTTTAAGTGTGAAAGCTTTTGCATTTACAGATCCTAATCATGTCGATGATTTTGATTTTAGTGCATTTGAAACAATTTCGACTACAGTAAAATTTAGTCCAGATGGAAAGACAATGTTTGTAATAGGTGTAAGTTCTGATACTTTAAGACAATATTCACTAGGCACTGCATTTGATTTATCCTCTTCACCAACGCTAGAGCAGAGTAAAATTATAACATTAGTTCAAAGTGCGCCTCAAGATATAGAATTTAATTCGGACGGAACAATTTTATATATTATTGGAACTGTGGGTGATGATATCGATCAATGGACGTTAAGTTCACCTTATGATATTGGCTCAGTTTCGGAAACAGAATCATCAAAAAATATAAATATTGGTGGTGATCCCAGAGGTTTAAAATTTTCCAATGATGGAAAAAAATTGTTCATTGTTCATCAAATAAGTGGCGCTATAGGAAGAGTAGATGAATACACTTTAACAACTCCATACGATCTTGACACGATAACACCAACACCAACAAATGAACTGACATTATCTTACTCAGGAATTGGGGGTAGGCGACAAGGCATAAACTTTAGTTCAGATGGTTATAAGTTATTTATTACAAATTCAGCAACTGATTCTTCAGATCCTGAGAAATCAAAAAATTTGATTAGAGAATATTCTCTTCAATCACCATTTAATATTTCAAATCCCACTAATAATGGTGACTTTCAACCTAGTTATGCGGAAAAATTTAGACTTACTGGCTTAACATTTAATAATGATGGTTCAAAAATGTTTCATACTGATTTTAGCAATCATAAAGTTTATGAGTATACTTTATCTTGTGGATTTGGTGTTAAAACTTGCACAGATCCAACTAATGATAAAGATGATGTTGCGTCCGCAGAATCTCAATCAGAAGCAGCGAAAAAATTAATTCAGCACACAACCTATCCAGTTTTAAATCGTATGGAATGGTTAAGACGAAACAGTAATAGAGTAAATCTAACTAATCAAAACATTAAATTTCAATTCAGTAATGAAATTTTAAATTCTCTGACAGAAGAATTAATTCCTCTTTATTTTTCTAATAATAACTCTTCTGAGATAAATCAAAATTCAAATTGGTCTTTTTGGAGTGAGGGTACTATTAGCATTGGTAAAATTGGAAACACCTCTAGTTCTTCTTCAAAAGATATTAATACATCAGCAATTACTTTTGGAGCTGACAAAAGAAGTGAAGATAATATTATGCGTGGGATTGCACTAAGATTTGGTAGTGACGATGTTGACGTAGGTGATCTTGGCAGTGCGCTTGATATGAACTCGTTTAGTTTAACTTTTTATGAGAGTAAGCCAAGAGGAGGAGATCGATTTACTGATCATTTATTAGGTTTGAGTTTTATAAATTCTGACTTATTGAATAATAGTGGCTCAATATCAACTAATGGTGAAAGATATGGTGAGCAATTATACGGATCCTTAAGTTTAAGAGATACTTTTTCAAAAAATAAATTTAACTTTACACCTAAGATAAAAATAAATTACGGAATAACACATTTTGGTGAATATACAGAAACAGGAGCAGCTGGATTGAATTTAAAATTTGATGATCAATATATTGGAAATTTTACTTCCTCAATAGGCGCAAGTTTAGATAATACTTATGAATTAAAAATTGGAAGTTTAATACCATATTTTGATTTTGAGTATTATGCAGATATGAGTCCATCATCTCAGCAAAAATTTTCATATGAGTCTAATGGTAGTGCTTATACTTTTAAAAATATAAATAATGCTACACATAATATAATTGGTGGAATTGGATTTGATTTAATTTCTAATAATGGTTTAACTTTAATGACAAAATATACTAGGGATCAGGCTAAAAAAAGTAAAAATGATAATTTTGTGATAGCCCTTGATTATAAAAATTCACAAAAATCATTATACTCAATGTCATTTCAAGACTCTTTAGCAAAACTATCTCACAACAAAGAATTAGATAATTTTCAAATTAATTTAGACAGTCACTATGAACTCTTCAATAAAGATCCTGATTATGGATTATTTATTAAACTATCAAATAAAAATTAAGTATTAATATTTAGCCACTCAGGCACCAAAATTTTAAAAGTCCCATTTTTACTTTTAAATACTTGATTTTTGTCAAAATTTTTATCTAAAAACTTTATTAGGGCAAAAGGGTAATTGTCACTAATTAACACTTTACCAATCTCTACATCATTATTAACAACTTTTTCATCTTCTGATAAATTTCCCTCAATTATTTCAATAGGCAATAATCTTTTTGATAGTTTGTTTTTTAAATTTATTCGTGCTGTATTCTCCTGACCTACAAAACATCCTTTTTTAAAATCAATTCCGTTAAGTTCAGCATAATTACATTCAATACCAAATAATTTATTTTGTAATTTATTTAAATATTTCGGAACAACTCCTAATTTATGACTTTGAGCGTAATATTTTTCAATATCATCATCTTTTAAATCAAGTTTTTTTAATGATAAGTAAAGCTTTTCTAAGTTGATTATTAAACGTGCACCTAAATTTTTATTTCTAGGATCTAGAAGAATAGGATCTTCTCTATGTTTAAAAGTAAAACCCAATATGTCTTTTGATCCTTCAATCGATAAATATTTTTCATAACCAAAACTTGCTACAACAAATTCATTACTCAAATCTAATATTTCAACTTTTGATCTAAGTTTATAAATGTTCAATTGTTTAAATATCGCATCAGATTGAGATTTTTCACAATCAATAAAAAAACCTAATTTATGTTTTATAATTATAAATTCATAAAGAAATTTACCCTGAGGTGTTAATAAGGAGGCAAAACAACTAGAACTATCATTTACTTTATTAATGTCATTACTTATTAAATTTTGAAGGAAATTTTTAGCATCTAATCCATTAACGTAGAGTATGGATCTGTCTTTTAATATATAAACGCTGTTATTCATGTTTGATTGATAGTTTTTTTTAATATAATAACTTTTTTTATAAATGTTAGATCTAATAATCAAAAATGGGCAATGTTATATCAATGGAAAATTAGATAATAAGGATATTGCGGTAAAAGATGGTAAAATTTTAAAGATTGGTGAAATCTCCGAGGATTCTAAAGAAATTTATGATGCAAAAAACCAAACAGTTTTACCTGGTTGTATAGATACTCAAACTCATTTTAGAGAACCGGGTTCAACTGATACTGAAGATCTAAATTCTGGAAGTAGGGCTGCGGTCGCAGGGGGTATAACAGCTGTATTCGAAATGCCAAATACTAAACCGCCAACCTCTAATATAAAAGAATTTCAAAGAAAGTTAGATCTTGCAAAAAATAGAATGTACTGCAATTACGCTTTTTATTTTGGTGCAACAGCTGATAATGTTAGTCAATTAGCAGAATTAAAAAATTTGGAGGGTTGCTGTGGCATTAAATTATTTGCTGGCTCTTCAACTGGAAATCTCTTGGTGGCTGATGAAAAAGATATTGATAAAGTTTTTCAAAATAGTTCAAAAGTTGTAGCAGTTCATTCAGAAGATGAGGCTATTTTAGAAGTAAATAAAAAATTAATTAAAAATGGAGATGTTCATTCTCATCCAGTTTGGAGGAGCGAGGAATGTGCAATGTCATCAACAAGAAGAATTGTAAGAATTGCAAAGCAATACAACAAAAAAGCCCACATACTTCATATATCAACAAAGCAAGAAATAGATTTCCTATCTCAGCATAAAGGAAATATTACTTTTGAAATTACTCCTCAGCATTTAACTATTTACGCACCAGACTGTTATGACAAGCTTGGGACGTACGCCCAAATGAATCCTCCTATCAGAGATAAACCTCATTATGATAGATTTTGGTATGCAGTGAAAAATAATTTGAACGATACAATTGGATCAGATCATGCACCACATCTAAAAATTAACAAAGAAAAAGAATATCCAAACTCACCTTCAGGAATGCCCGGTGTTCAAACTTTGATGCCTGTTATGTTAAATCATGTAAATGACGGACAATTATCATTAACTCAATTAATTAATCTTGTTTGTGAAAATCCAGTTAAAATTTTTGGTATAAAGAATAAAGGATTTATTAAAGAAGGTTATGATGCTGATTTTACTGTGGTGGATATGAATAGAACAATTCAAATTAAAAACGAAAATATTGAGAGTAAATGTGGATGGTCACCTTTCAATGGATTTAAATTTAAAGGTACTCCTATGGCGACTATTATAGCCGGAAAAATAAAAATGAAAGATGGTAAAATTTTAGGTGAACCCGAGGGAAATCCTTTAGTGTTTAGCTAATCCTTCCAGTAAAACTATTCACCAATATAACGCCAATCACAATTAAGAATAACCCTACAATTGCCTGCCAAGCTAAAGTTTGTTTAAAAAAGATGTAGCCTAGTATTGCAATAGTAAATATACCAAGGCCGCTCCAGGTGGCATAAACAATTGCAATTGGCAGTTTGTTCACAACGAAAGTTAGAAGATAAAATGCAGTTAAATAAAATGCAGCTAGGGCAAAAGTTGGTAAAAACTTTGTAAAATTTTGTGATACTGGCAATAAAATTGTTCCAGCAACTTCACAAAAAATTGCTCCAATTAGGAAAAAATATGTTTTTAACACTATTAAAGAATATTATTATTTTTTAGATCTATTTTTATCTCATCTAAAATTGCAGGATCATCAATGGTTGGAGGCATTTTATATTCCTCCTTGTCAGCAATTTTTCTAATTGTTCCTCTTAAGATTTTACCTGATCTAGTTTTAGGTAATCTTTTGATAACCATAGCAATTTTAAATGCAGCAACCGGACCAATTTTCTCTCTTACCATTTGGATACATTCTTTTGAGACATCTTCGTGACTTTTATCAACGCCTGCTTTTAAAACAACTAAGCCAATAGGCAATTGTCCTTTCAGTTTGTCTGCAATTCCAAGAACAGCACATTCAGCTACTGATTGATGCTCAGATAAAACTTCTTCTATTGCACCAGTTGATAATCTGTGACCCGCAACATTAATTATGTCATCTGTTCTAGACATAATCCATATATACCCATCTTCATCTATATGACCTGCATCATAAGTTTGATAATAACCATCATAATTTGACATATAGTTTTCTTTATATCTTTGATCAGCGTTCCAAAGAGTTGGAAAAGTTCCTGGTGGTAATGGAAGTTTAACAACAATATCTCCCATCTCATTTGGTCTAGCCAAAGTCTGATCTGATTTAATAATTTTCACATCATAGCCAGGTACTGCTTTACATGCTGAACCATATTTTGTTTTCATCATTTCAATGCCAGTACAATTTGAACTGATCGCCCAGCTAGTTTCTGTTTGCCACCAATGATCTATTACTGGAACTTTTAATAAATTTTCTGCCCACTTAATTGTATCAGGATCTGCACGTTCACCTGCAAGAAAAAGACTCTCAAATTTACTTAAGTCATATTTTGAGAAAAATTTAC
Source organism: uncultured Pelagibacteraceae bacterium (assembly GCA_902527635.1). Classification (GTDB taxonomy): domain Bacteria; phylum Pseudomonadota; class Alphaproteobacteria; order Pelagibacterales; family Pelagibacteraceae; genus Pelagibacter. Next base: position 5,651 of record CABZPS010000002.1, read on the forward strand.
CATCAGGGTCTTCTTTTTTAATTGCTCTAAAAGCAGTTGGTGCTGTGAATAATGATTTAACTTTATAGTCTGAAATAATTTTCCAAAAAGCCCCAGCATCAGGTGTACCAACTGGTTTACCTTCAAATAATACAGTTGTACATCCTTTAAACAAAGGAGCGTAGACAATATATGAGTGACCTACTATCCAGCCAATATCACTCGCTGACCACCAGATGTCATCCTCATCAATGTTATAAATATTTTTCATAGTCCATTTTAAAGCAACGATGTGACCTCCGATATCTCTAACGATACCTTTTGGAGTTCCAGTAGTTCCTGATGTATAGAGAATATAAGCAAATTCATTTGAATTCATCTCAACACAATCTGTGTCCTTAGCGTTAGCATGGGCTTCATCCCAGCTGATCTCTACAGGAGCATTTAATTTGACCTCATGACCTTTTCTTTGAAACAAAATCATTTTGCTTATTTTGTGATTAGCAAGTTTTATTGCCTCGTCTACTAGAGGTTTATATTCAACAGTTCTTCCAGGCTCAAAACCACAAGAAGCAGTTACTAAAAGTTTTGCCTTACTATCATCAATTCTACTTGCAAGTTCGTTTGAGGCAAATCCACCAAAAACAACTGAGTGTATTGCTCCAATTCTCGCACAAGCAAGCATTGCTATAACAGCCTCAGGTATCATGGGCATATAAATTATTACTCGATCACCTTTATTGATCCCTTGATTTTTAAGTGCTCCTGCAAATTTGGATACTTTTGATCTCAATTCTTCATAACTGAACTTGTTTTTGTTTCCAGTAATAGGACTATCATAGATTAAAGCAATTTTACTTCCTTTACCCTGATCAATGTGATGATCTAATGCATTATAACACGTGTTAGTAACACCATCTTCATACCACTTATAGAAAGGAGGATTAGATTTGTTTAAAATTTTGCTTGGTTTTTTAAACCAGAAGATGTTTTCTGATGCTTCCCTCCAAAAGTCTTCAGGATTATTTATTGATTCTTGGTATATTTCATTAAATTTTTTAGACATCTGATTTTTGATTCGATTGTGCCCTTTTTTTAGATTTTTAAATTATAAATTGTATTTAATTTCAAAAAGTCAGTAAAATCAACGTAAATAAATGACACTTTAGTCTTCAATAATCTATTTTTATTTGCTATTTAACGCAAATCTTTGCTTAGGGAAGCCTAAGCTTAGTTTATATAAACTAATAATTAAAAACTAACTAAAGAGGGAGTTTTTTATGAAAAAACTTAAACTGTTTGCTCTAGCAGCTGTTGCCCTAACAGGTTTTACAGGAATTGCTAATGCAGCAGACGCAACGATGTTAGCTCAGGATGACTTTGTTGGAATATCTTTTTGGATAATTTCAATGGGTATGTTAGCGGCTACAGCTTTCTTCTTCATGGAGAGAGGTACTGTTAACCCTGCGTGGAAAACATCAGTAACTGTTGCTGGTCTAGTAACTGGTATTGCTTTCATTCACTACATGTATATGAGAGAAGTATGGGTTGCTACAGGTGACTCACCAACAGTATATAGATATATTGACTGGTTAATTACTGTACCATTACAGATGGTAGAATTTTATTTAATTCTAGTGGCTGTAAGAAAAGCAAACTCTGGAATGTTCTGGAGATTGCTAATCGGTTCATTAGTAATGTTAATCGGTGGATACTTAGGAGAAGCTGGATACATCAACGCTACACTTGGTTTCATTATCGGTATGGCAGGTTGGGTATACATTCTTTATGAAGTATTCTCAGGTGAAGCAGGTAAAGCTGCTGCTAAGAGCGGAAACAAAGCTCTTGTAACTGCGTTCGGTGCAATGAGAATGATTGTAACGGTAGGTTGGGCAATTTATCCATTAGGTTACGTATTTGGTTACTTAACTGGTGGAGTAGATGCTGACACATTAAACGTAGTTTACAACTTAGCTGACTTCATTAACAAAATTGCATTTGGTCTAGTAATCTGGGCTGCTGCAATGAGTTCTGGAGCTGGCGCAAGAGCAAGATAATTACGCTTTAAACTTATAATTTATAGGGCGAGTATGTTTTTACATACTTGCCCTATTTTTTTTTATACCTATATTTATCTCAATGGCCAAAATCACTTACGTCACTCACGATAACGAAAGACATACAATCGAAGTTCAAAATGGCTTAACCGTTATGGAGGGTGCAGTTCAAAATGACATACCTGGAATAGATGCAGATTGTGGTGGGGGAATGGCATGTGCAACTTGCCATGTTTATGTCAAAGAAGACTGGTTTAATAAAATTCCAAAAAAAGAAGATGGAGAAGATGATATGCTGGATATGGCATTTGAACCAAAAACAAATAGTAGACTGAGTTGTCAAATTGTTGTCTCAGATGAAATAGATGGGCTCGAAGTAAACATACCATCCAAACAAGCTTAAATGAATAAAACTGATGCATTAATTATTGGAGCAGGTCCCACAGGATTATTTACAGCGCACCAATTAAAACTAATTGGGCTCGATTGTGAAATAGTTGATAATTTAGATAAAATAGGTGGACAATGTATAGAGCTTTATCCTGATAAACCAATTTATGACATTCCTGCAGTGCCAGAGTGTACAGGTGAAGAATTAACAAATAATTTAATTAGTCAATTAAAACCTTTTGATATTAAATTTCATTTAAGTGAAAGAGTTGAGGAGGTTAAGAAAGAAGATACCAGCTGGTTGGTAAAAACTAGTAGTGGTAATACTTTTTTAACACCCAATGTTATTATTGCTGGAGGAGTTGGCTCATTTGAACCTCGAAAATTTGCAACAAAGGAATGTGAACAATTTGAAAATAAATCATTGTTTTATTCGGTAAAAGATAAAAATATATTTAAAGGTAAAACCGTATCAATTTTTGGAGGTGGAGATAGCGCATTAGATTGGGCTATTGAGTTATCAAAAGATTGTAAAATTAATTTAGTACATAGACGAGACGAATTTAGAGGAGTACAAGCAACAGTAGATAAAATGAATGAACTTGTAAAATTAGGAAAAATAAACTTATTTACTAAATATCAAATGGCAAACGCTCACGGAGATCAAAAATTAGAAAGTATAGATATAAAGCATGACAATAATGAAATTAAGAACCTTAAGTCTGATTATGTTCTTGGTTTTTTTGGTCTTATTATGCAATTAGGACCAATAGCTAATTGGGGTCTTAATTTAAATAAAAAAACTATTGAGGTTGATACAGAAAGGTTTGAGACAAATCAAAAAGGTATTTATGCTGTTGGAGATATTTGTAACTATCCTGGTAAATTAAAACTTATTCTCTCTGGTTTCCATGAGGGTGCTTTAGCTGCCAGAGCATGTTTTAAACTCGCAAGACCCAATGAGAAATATCGATTTGAATTCACGACTACATCATCAAATTTGTTAAAAAGACTCGGTAAAAAAGAGTGATAGAGCTTTTTTCAGCTAATACTCCTAATGGAAAAAAAATTAGTATTATGCTCGAAGAGATCAAGTTTGACTATAAAGTAACCAAAGTTGACATAAACAATGGTGAACAATTTAAACAAGATTTTAAAAAGATTAGTCCATTAAGTAAAATTCCCGTAATTATTGATCACAAAAATAAAAAAACAGTTTTTGAGTCTGGGGCAATTTTAATTTACTTAGCTGAATTAAGTGGAAAATTTTATAATTCTGAGGAAAGATTAAAAATTAATCAATGGTTAATGGCCCAAATGGGCTATGTTGGTCCAATGTTAGGTCAACATCATCAGTTTCATCATTATAATCCAGGGAAAAGTAAGTTTGGTGAAGATAGATATTTTAAGATTTCTGAAAGAATTTATGGAGAGTTAGATGAAAGATTATCAAAATCAAAATATTTATCAGGAGAAAATTATACAATTGCAGATATTGGAACTTTTCCTTGGATCGCTAGGCATGAGTGGCATGAAATTGGTCTAAAAAAATTTAAAAATTTAACTAGATGGTACGAGAACATCTCTGAAAGAGATGGTGTTAAAAAGGTTTTGCTTTTATGGATAAAAATGAATTACCACCTAAGCCATAATTAATTTATCGAGTTAAGAAATCTAAATAATGATGCAAAAATGCCATGACCTGATGCTTCGATTACAAGTATTACTAAGATAATTAAAATTAATTTTGGGTTCATCTACTAAAGACAAAAAATATTAAAATTATCCAGAACAACGCATAATAATAATAAATATATTTTTTTGTAAAATTATAAGTAACTGGATTATGCACTTTTTTTGTTTTTTTCTTTTTTTTAGTCATCTGCGTGAACCTTTTCGTCCTTCTCATGTTTTTCTTGTGCAGCAATTGTATATTTTGCAACTGGTCTTGCCATTAGTCTTTTTAGCCCAATCGGCTCTGCAGTATCAAGGCAATATCCATAAGTATCTTCTCTTATTCTTGCTAAAGCTTTATCAATTTCTGAAATAAGTTTTATTTGTCTATTGATTGCTTTCATTTCTACATTTTTATCGGTATATGAACTTGCTTGATCGACAATATCTGCAGAAATACTATTATCATCCATAGAGCCATTGTAGAGAGCTTCATTGTTTGATTTTACAAGTTCTTTTTTCCATTCTTGCAATTTAATTCTGAAAAAAACTTTGTGTTTTTCACACATATATTTTTCTGTATCTTTAGGAATGTAAGTTTTTGATATTTTTATAGGTCCTTTTTTAACTTCTTTTGTTTTACTAACCACTTTTGTTTTTGGTTTAGAAACATTCTTTGCTTTTGTTTTTTTGACCTTTTTTTTTACTTTAGCTATCTTTGGCATGTCTAAATTTGAATGCGAGGCAGTATATTCAGCAAAATATTGGTGTCAAGCAACCTTAATTATTGTAAATATTTACTTATGGATGTTTTAAATAAGAATATTAGTAACATATTTTTTATTTTTGCAATTACACATTTAATAATTTGGACAATGATTCCCTCATTGACAAATTCAAATTTGCCTCTTGATACAATAGAGGCACTAGCCTGGGGAAGCAATTTAGATTGGGGTTTCAACAAACACCCACCAATGAGCGCTTTTTTTTCTGAGGTGTTTTATAATATATTTGGTTCTCAAGATTGGGCTTATTATCTTTTAAGTCAAATTTTTGTCGTTATATCATTCTATTTTATATTCAAATTTGCTTTTGAAATTTTAGGAAATATTAAATTAAGTTTAATTTCAGTTTTATTGTTAGAGGCTATTTATTTCTTTAATTTCACAACTCCAGAGTTTAATGTAAATGTATGTCAGTTACCATTTTGGTCTTTGGTTATTTATTACTCCTGGAAGATATATGATTCAAAAGAAATACAGTTTTATGATTGTTTTCTAATCGGATTGTTTGCTGCAATTGGTTTTCTCTCTAAATATTTGTTCGTTTATTTATTATTATCAGTGAGTTTATTATTTGTTTATGTTATTTATAAAAAATTTAAAAGCTTTGATTTTAAATATTTGATTATAGTTGAAATTTTTTTAGTTTTTTTAGTTCCACATTTAATTTGGTTGTTTGATAACGATTTTATAACTGTTTTGTATGGTTTGAAAAGATCAGGGCTTGAAGAAACAGGAATTTTCAACCATCTAAAATATTCAATTACTTTTTTATTTAAACAACTTGGAATACTAATACCATTTTTTCTCTTAATGTGGCTATTGATAAAAAAAATTGAAATTAAATTTAATTTTAATGATAGGAAGTTTCTTTTTTTGTTATCTATTAGTATTTTACCAATTTTTTTAATATTTATTACTTCAGTTATTACAGGATCTAAAATTAGAACAATGTGGATGACACCTTTTTATTTACCCCTTGGAGTATTTTCTGTCTATATATTTAGGTCTCAAATAAATCTTAAAAAAATAAATTCTTTTTTAGTTGGGTTTTTATTTTTATTTTTTTTATCACCAAGCCTATACGCATATATTTCTATAACAAAAACTGATAAAAGAACTGATTATCCAGGTAAAGAGATTGCAGCCAAGGTTCAATTTACTTGGGAACAAGATTTTGAAAAAGAAATTGAATTTGTCACAGGAGATGAATGGAAGGCAGGTAATTTATCTTATCACTTAAAATCAAGACCAAGGTGGGAAGGGTTTACTAAAAAAGAAATTTTAAATAAATCAAGTCAATTTATTTGTTTAGATGAAATTTGTTTAGGGAGATATTAAAAAAATTATGAAAGTAAAAATTATAATCCCTATTTATAATGATTGGCAGTCAGTGTTCAAACTTTTCCAAGAAATTGACAATTTAAATATAGATAAAAATTTTGAGATATCCATTATTGCTGTTAACGATGCTTCAAACCATGATCGATCAAATAAGGAAATCAATTTTGATAATATTCAATCTATAAAGATTTTAAACATGAAAAAAAATCAAGGACATGCAAGATGTATAGCTACTGGATTGAAATATATTTTGGATAAAGAGGAATTTGACTATGCAATACCAATGGATGGTGATGGTGAAGACAGACCAGAAGAAATTAAAGATTTTTTAAATCAAATTAAAGATACAGATAGTGTTATAGTTGTGGGAGAGAGAATAAAAAGATCAGAGAGCTTATTATTTAAAATTTGTTATCAGTTACATAAGCTGATAACTTTAACTTTCACTGGTAAATCAATAAAATTTGGAAACTTTACTTGTTTACCAAAAAAGACAGTCGAAAATATGATTAATGAAAAAGCTACTTGGAATAGTTTTTCTGGCTCTTTATCAAAAATAGAAAATAATTTCATAAAAGTGCCATCAATCAGAGGAATTAGATATTTTGGACCATCAAAAATGAGTTTTTTAAATCTGATAAAACATTCATTATCTATCATCAGTGTTTTTAAAAAAACTTTTTTAATACGTTCTGCTGTATTTGTAGTTTTATATATATTATTAATTAAAAGTAATGCCTCTGTGATAACGGCGTTACCTTTGATATTCCTTCTAATAGCAGTTTATGCTGTATCAAATTTAGCATTAAGAGAGAATATAGATGAATTTAAAAATTCTTTAACTCAAATAGACAGCATAGACAATATCAAATGAAAAAAAGAGATCTTTATTACGAGCGTATTCCTACGAAGTTATTAAGAGAAAATGTAAGATATTTAGGAAATATTTTAGGAAGAGTGATCAAAGAACAAGAAGGACAAAAATTTTTTGAATTAGTTGAAAAAATAAGAAAACTTTCGAAAGCTAATAAAATTAATCCAAATATAAATCAAACTAATCGAAAAGTGGTAAGAGCAATTAAAAATCTTAGCCCGAAAAATTCCTATAAGTTAACAAGAGCGTTTACTCACTTCATGAATTTTATGAATTTAGCGGAATTAATAGATGCTTCTAGAAAATTAAATGAATATGAAAATAACAAAAAGAAAATTTCAAACAGTAACTTATTTATTGAAGAGATTTTTGAGGATCTTTTCAATAACAAAAATATTTCAGAAACAAAAATATATAATACTGCTAAAAATTTAAAAATAGGAGTTGTATTAACTGCTCATCCAACTGAGGTGAAGAGAAGAACTCTAATTCAAAAATATCATAATGTCATTGAGATACTTGAGCAAAGAGATCTTTTAAAAAATTTCCCGTCAAAATTAAAAATTTTGGATAAAAAACTTTATGATGAGTTGACGATTATATGGAATACAGACGAATTAAAAAGATTTAAACCATCACCATTTGATGAAGCAAGGTGGGGGCTTGCTGTAATAGAAGATAGTTTATGGGATACAATTCCAAAAGTTTATAGGAGACTAAATTCAATTTTCCTTCAGAATATGGATAAAGGCCTACCTAAAAATTTTAATCCAATTGAGTTTGGTTCCTGGATGGGAGGTGATAGAGACGGTAACCCAAATGTTACAGCTGAAGTAACAAGAAAAGTAATTTTACTCTCAAGATGGGAGGCAGCAAAATTATATGAGAAGTCTTTAACAAAAATTATTAGATCTTACTCTATGATGAAATGTTCTAAAAAAATATCTAATAAAGTAGGTAAGTCATTTGAACCATATAGAGTATTCTTGAGACCTTTAAGAGATAAGTTGAGAATTACCCATAGATCTATAGAACAACATTTAGTTAATAATAAACCCCTAGATCAAAAAAAATTGTTAAGCTCAAGAGAGGAAATATTAAAGCCCTTAAGAGTAATAAGAGAGTCTCTTGAGCAAAATCAAAATGAAAATATTGCTAGTGGTGAATTATTAGATTTAATGAGAAGAGCTAAATGCTTTGGTGTCAATTTAGCAAGATTAGATATTAGACAAGAGTCATCCAGACATAGTCAATTAATTAGTGAATACGTTAAAAAAAGATTTAATAAAAACTATTATAAATTCAGTGAAGATGAAAAGATCCAATTTTTAAAAAAACAAATAATTTCGAAAAAAAAACAAATAAATAATTTCCAATTTAAAAATAAAGAAAATAAAGAAGTTTGGTCAACTTTTAAGATTTTAGCTAAGGAGCCTAGTGAATGCTTGGGTGCGTATGTTATATCGATGACAACATCTGCATCAGATATTTTGTTGGTATCTTTTTTGCAAAAAGAATCAAATATTAAGAACAAATTGAGAGTTGTTCCTTTATTTGAAACTTTAGATGATCTTATCAATGCTAAAGAGATCATGGAAAAATTATTTTCACAATCATGGTATAGAAGAATGATTAAAAACGATCAGGAAGTAATGATCGGATACTCCGACTCAAGTAAAGACGCTGGTAAAATATGTTCAAGTTGGCATCAATATAAAGCTCAGGAGGAAATTATAAAATTGGGTAATAAATTTAATATAAATGTTACTTTTTTTCATGGAAGGGGAGGTTCTCCTGGTAGAGGTGGTGGCCCTATTCAAGCAACGCTAAGATCGCAACCTCCAAATTCAGTAAACGGAAGAATTAGAATTACGGATCAAGGTGAGGTTATACAGCAAAAATATGGTTACGAACCTTTAGCTAAATATAATTTGTGTAGTTATATAGGAGCTGTTGCTGAGGCTACCTTAAATCCTCCACCTCATCCAAAAAAAAATTGGAGATCTTTAATAGAAAAAATGTCAGAAATATCAAAAAATTCATACAGAAAAAATATCAATCAAAATTCTGAATTTATAAAATATTTTAAGACAGTAACTCCTCACAAGGCTCTTGGTAAACTATCGATTGGATCAAGACCCTCAAAAAGAAAAAATGTTGATAACATTAAAAGTTTAAGAGCAATCCCCTGGGTGTTTGCTTGGACACAAATTAGACTAATGCTTCCAGCATGGCTCGGAAGTGCTGAAGCTTTAAGATATTCATACATTAATCAATTTAGAAAAACTCTATTTGACATGGAGAGAAATTGGCCATTTTTTAATTCAATGCTTGATATGCTTGATATGGTTATCTCAAAAGCAGATCCAGAGATATCAAAAATTTATGAGGAATATTTAGCAGATGAAAGTTTAAAAAGGGTTGGGCAGAAACTTAGATTTCAATTTGATGTGATTAAAAAACTAAATAAGAAAATAACACCTAAAGAAATAATTGCATCGAGAAAACAGTTTAGATCACCAATCATAATTAGAAATATATATTCTGAAGTTTTAAATATAATACAACCAATAGTGATCAAGAAAATTAAAAATACTAAAAATAAAAAAGATAAAGAATATTTAAATGATGCTTTATTGACTTCAATAGCAGGTATTTCTGCTGCTATGAAAAATACTGGTTGATGTTTTTAAAAAGTCTTTATTTTTTATCTAACCTTAATTGTTGGTAAACAATAAAAATCAGCAGTATCTATTTTAGATGAATATTGTCTTCTCATATTCCATTTTTTATGAACTCCAGCGCTTGCAAGACTTAAAGTTGATCTACCATATCTATAATTAGTATTATCAATTGATTGCATTAAAGTTTTTATTTTTTCATCTTTTTCTGATGAGAATAAATTTTTCCTACCATCATCATCTCGTAATCCTGTAAGCATAACTCCTGCTTTTTGATAACGACAGCCGTTCCTAAATATACTCTCAAGTATTACGATTGCAGTTTTAACAGTCTCAAGACTATTGTTAGTTGCAATTGGAAAGTCGATAGTTTTTGAATTTGAATAATAACCATAATCTCTTTGGAAAGGACTGGTTCTAACAAATACAGTAATCGCCTTTGCAACTAAAGACTCTGATCTAATTTTTTCAGAAGCATTCAAACAATAATTAGCAACTGCTTCTTTTAATTCTTGAAAACTTTCAATTCTTTTACCAAATGATCTTGAAACGACACAACTCTTTCTTTTTGTTTGTGTAGTCTCTAAGTCAATACAAGGAACTCCTCTAAGTTCCATTGCAGTTCTTGAGCTTAAAACATTAGAACATTTTTTAATCCAGGTATTAGATTTATTCTTAAGTTGTTTAGCATTATAAATTCCATTCTTTTGATAAAACTTTGTAAGCTGTCTACCAACACCCCATACATCATTAATTTCAACTTTTTCTAAAATTGGGTCTAAATTTTCAATACCAATTAAACTTGTTACTCCTGATTGTTTTTTCTTTGCAATATGATTTGCAACTTTACTTAAAGTTTTAGTTTTAGCAATTCCAATACTAGTTGGGATCCCAGTCCATTGTAAAACTGTTTGTCTAATTTCCTTTCCAACTTTTTCAACCTCTGAGTCTGGAAAATTGGATAAATCTATAAATGCCTCATCAATTGAATAAACCTCTATTTCAGTATTAAACCTTTTAAGAGTTCTCATTACTCTCCTAGATAAATCTCCATATAACGAATAATTTGATGAAAAAACTTCAACCTTATTTTTTACAATAATATTTTTTGCTTTAAAATAAGGTTCGCCCATTTTAATTCCCAAAGCTTTTGCTTCATTGGATCTAGAAATGATACAACCATCATTATTGGATAAAACTACAACAGGTTTTTTTCTTACTTTTGGATTGAATAATCTTTCACAAGAAACATAGAAAGAATTACAATCAACTAAGCCTATCTTTTTAGTACGTAGAATGGATGACATAAGTCACAACCCCCCAGATGAAAACATCTTCCTCTTCATTAATTAAAATTCTATTAGAAAAATCTTTAGAGCCAGAGGATAGAAACTTTTTATCTTTTTCTTGAACTAAAGTTTTAACCACAAGTTCATCATGAACATTTGCAATAACAGTTGAAAAGTTTTTTGGTTTTAAACTTTTATCGACAACCAATAAGTCTCCGTCGTTGATCCCAACATCCACCATGGATTTTCCCTGTACTCTGATAATGAAAGTGGCTGGAACATTTTTGATTAAATGCATGTTTAGATCGATATCTTCTTCGATATAATCAGTAGCAGGTGACGGGAAACCAGCACCTGCTTTATGCAGATAATAGGGAATAGTTAGTTTCATGTTCTTGTTTTGTTCTAATTTATAGCCCATTTATACAATGCACGCAAGAGGTTGTATTTTGAGTCCGTAATTGAATCAAAAGTGAATCAAAACGTGAACATCAAAACTATATTTTGTATGCTTGTAGATAACTTCAACCAGAGATAGTTTAAATTAGTATCGATATGAAAAAACTTACATGCCACTGTGGAGAGATAGAAATTCAGATTAATTTAAAAAAAGAAATAAATGAATTGATGAGATGTAATTGTTCTATGTGTAAAAGAAAAGGGACGATGGTCGCAACAATTGATAGAAAAGATTTAAAAGTTGTAAAAGGACATGATAAAATTAAAACCTATCAATTTAATACAAATGTAGCTAAGCATCATTTTTGTTCAGAATGTGGAACTCATACTCATAACTTAAGAAGAAGTAATCCAAATACTTTTGGCTTTAATGTAGGATGCATTGATGAAATAGAACCAAATAGATTATTTAAATTAAAGACTTTTGTAAATGACGGGCAAAACCATATAAAGGATAAAAAATAAAATGAAAAAATTAGTATGCCATTGTGGAGCTATTGAAGCTGAAATTAATTTAGTTGGTGATTTAGCTAAAGTAATAAAATGCAATTGTTCTATTTGTAAAAGAAAAGGAGCAATTATGTCAATGGTAAAAAATGAGGATTTCGAAATTGTTAAAGGCAAGGATAAATTAAAACTTTATCAATTTCATTCAAAAGTTGCCAAACATTACTTTTGTTCTGAGTGTGGAATTTATACTCATCATAATCCAAGAATTAATCCTGCTATGACTGGATTTAATGTTGGGTGTGTTGATGAAATAAACACTTTTGAAATGAAGGATGTTCCGGTGAACGATGGTCAAAATCATCCATTAGATAAAAAATAATTTTCATGCAACAATTTATTTTATGCTTTGATGAAGTAAAAAATGATTGTTTAAAGTTTATTAAATCACAAGAAACAAAAGCTGATAAATTTAAAAATAAAGAAAGAATGGTTAAGTCATTCTTAATTCCACTGTGCTTTTGGATAAATAGTAAAGCAGATAAGAAAAAACCCTATTTTGTTGGTTTAGCTGGGGGACAGGGTACAGGCAAAACGACAACGAGCTCTTTAATTAAAATAATTTTAAGTAAATACTTTAAATTAAATGTTTTCAGAATTTCAATAGACGATTTTTATAAAACAAGAAAAGAGCGAATAAGCCTATCAAAAAGAGTTCACCCTATGCTTTTGACAAGAGGAGTTCCTGGAACACATGATATAAATATGATTTTAAATTTCTTTAGAAAGTCAAAAAGTAAGAAATTTAAAAGATTAAAATTACCAACATTTAATAAAGCTATAGATGATAGATTTAATAAAAAATACTGGTACGACTTAAAAGAAAGACCAGACGTAATTATATTTGAAGGATGGTGTGTAGGAGCGAAATCTGAAAAAAATAGTTCATTAAAGAAAACAATCAATTCAATGGAAAAAGCCAAAGATCAAAAACAGATCTGGAGAAAATATGTTAACGATCAATTGAAATCAAAATATAAAAAACTATATTCCCAATTGAATTGTTTAATCTATTTAAAAGCAAAAAATTTCAGTTTGCTCCAAAAATGGAGATTAAAACAAGAGAGAAAACTTTGGGAAAAAAGTAAAGTAAAATCCAACTCAAAGATCATGAGTAGAGTAGATGTAATTAATTTTATGCAAACGTATCAAAGAATTACGCAAAATATGTTCAAGAATATGCCTAAATATGCATCAATTATATTCAATTTAAATAGTAACCATCAGATCAAATCTGCATTATATAGAAACAAATGAAAAAATTTTTAATTATCATTTTTAGTAATATATTTATAATTTCTAATTTAAGTGCTGAAACATTCACTGAAGCTCTAAAAAAAGCTTATAAAAATAATTCTGAATTAAACGCTGAAAGAGAAAATATTAGTATTTCAGAGCAAGAACTTAAAATCTCAATGAGCTCGTATTTTCCAACAATTACCTTGGAGGGATCAAAGAGCCAAGATGAGACTGACAAATTAACAAATAGAAATGGGTCAAATGCTACAATTACTGATGTAGACACAGAAACTAAATCTATTTCAGTTACTCAAACATTATTTGATTTTGGTAGAGGTGCTGATTTGTCAAAAAGCAAAATTGGTATCAACTTAACAAAAGCAAAACTTTTAAGAAAAGAGCAAGATATTCTATACAAAACTGTAGCAGCATATACTGGATTAATCTCAGCTAATGAAAAATTAGAAATTAATAGAGCTAACGTTGAGCTTCTAAGCAGACAAGTTGAAACTGATAGAATTAGACTTGAGAGAGGTCAAGTTAGTTTATCTGACGTTTCACAATCAGAGTCATCGTTAGCTGGTGCTGAGGCAAGTTTTATTCAAGCACAGAGCAATCTTTTAACCAGCAAGTTGAATTATGAAAATATTATTGGACCTTTAGGTAATGCTCAGTCATTAGATAAAAGTTCAATAATTAGTTACCAAATACCGGGAAGTTTAAATTCAGCTATAGAACAATCTAAAAAAAGCAACCCAGATTTAATTATTGCTGAAATGGAATATGAACAATCGAAAGAGGATACGTCGATTGCGAGATCAGAATTGGTACCAACTGCTAAGTTATCTTTAGAAAAGTCCTATTCAGATGACTTGAGCGCTACTTACGATGAGAGAGATAAAGAAACTTTAAAAGCAACTGTTACTTGGCCATTTTATTCAGGTGGAAAAAATCTGGCATCGTTAAATAAAAACAAAAATATAGAAAATAGATCACGTTTAACTTTAGATAGTGAGATTAAACAAAATCAAACTAATGTAGCAAGCGCCTGGTCAAACTTTCAATCAAATAAAAGTTTACTTAACTCTGTTCAATTGCAAGTAAGAGCAGCAGAGATTGCTAATGAGGGTATCACAGCAGAATATAATAGTGGTTCTTCTGGCAGAACTACTCTTGAAGTCATTCAATCTAACTCTCTTTTATTGAATGCTCAAATTTCTTTAGCCGACTCTGAGAGAAACTTTATTCTTTCTCAGTTTAATTTGCTTAAGTCTATCGGTTTACTCAACAGTGATTATCTAAAATTACGATAAAAAGAGGCTTTTTATGCTAAAATAAATAAATCTTGCTAATGAGAACAAAATGTGTACATTTAATTTATGATTCGAGTGTTAAAAAACGTAAAAAAAAAGGCAAAAAATGACTAAAAATAACTTAAAAGTAGTTAAATCTACTAAAAATCAAGAATTGGAAAATAAAGAAAAAAATAAAGCTTTAGAAGCTGCAATCAGCCAAATTACAGATAATTTTGGAAAAGGTTCAGTAATGAAGCTTGGTGAAAAAAGAGCTATGGATATCGAGTCGGTATCTACTGGATCTTTAAGTTTAGATTTAGCTTTAGGAATAGGTGGATTACCTAAAGGCAGAATTATTGAAGTTTACGGACCAGAGTCTTCTGGAAAAACAACATTAGCATTACAAGTTGTTGCTGAAGCTCAAAAAGCAGGTGGAATTTGTGCATTCGTTGATGCAGAGCATGCTTTAGATCCAGTTTACGCAAAGAAATTAGGCGTAAATACTGAGGAGCTTTTAATATCTCAACCAGATGCAGGTGAGCAAGCTTTAGAAATCGCTGATACGCTAGTAAAATCAGGCTCTATTTCAGTTATCGTAATTGACTCCGTTGCAGCTTTAACTCCAAAAGCTGAAATTGAAGGTGAGATGGGTGATCATCATGTTGGTCTTCAATCAAGATTAATGAGTCAGGCTTTAAGAAAATTAACTGGTTCAATTTCAAACACAAACACAATGATGATTTTTATTAACCAAATTAGAATGAAAATTGGAGTTATGTTTGGAAGTCCTGAAACAACATCAGGTGGAAATGCACTTAAATTTTATTCATCTGTAAGAATGGATATTAGAAGAATTGGTGCCATCAAAGATAAAGATGAAATTATCGGTAATACTACAAGAGTTAAAGTAGTTAAAAATAAAGTTGCACCACCATTTAAAGTTGTTGAGTTTGACTTAATGTATGGCAAAGGAATTAGCAAAATGGGTGAGTTAGTCGACCTAGGTGCTAAAGCTGATATTATTGAAAAATCAGGAGCATGGTATGCTTACAAGGGTGAAAAGATAGGTCAAGGTAGAGAAAATGCAAAAACTTATCTTGCACAAAACCCTAATGTTGCTGCAGAAATAGAAATGGCAATTAGAGAGAAAGCTGGTGTGATTTCAAAGAAAATTGAGGGAAATCCACTAAGTCCTGAAAAAATTGAGAAGGAGAAGAAAGTAGCTGAAAATGAAGAGGCTGCAAAAGAGACTATTCCTACTAAAAAGAACTAGAATTAAAGGTCATTTTTAAATTATAAAGGCGCTTATAATAAGCGCCTTTCCCCCTTTATCCCTAACTAGACATAAAATAAAAAAGCTGTATTTTAATAATATGGCAGACAAATCATTAAACGAAATAAGAAGTACGTTTTTAAAATACTTTGAAAAGAATGATCATAAGATCGTTGAGTCTAGTAATTTAGTACCAAATAATGACCCAACACTAATGTTTGCTAATTCTGGAATGGTTCAATTCAAAAATGTATTTACTGGTTTAGAGAAAAGAGATTATCAAAGAGCAACTACTTCTCAAAAATGTGTAAGGGCAGGTGGTAAACATAATGATTTAGAAAATGTTGGTTATACTCCAAGACACCATACTTTTTTTGAAATGTTAGGTAACTTTTCTTTTGGAGATTATTTCAAAGAAAGAGGAATAGAATTAGCGTGGAATTTGATAACTAAAGACTTTGGTCTTGATAAAAATAGGCTTTATGTAACCGTTTTTCATGAGGATGATGAGGCTTTTAATTTTTGGAAGAAAATTGCAGGTTTTAGCGATGATAGAATAATTAGAATTGCAACATCAGATAATTTTTGGTCAATGGGTGAAACTGGGCCATGCGGTCCTTGCTCAGAAATATTTTATGATCATGGTGATCATTTAAAAGGAGGATTGCCAGGAACCAAAGATCAAGATGGAGATCGTTTTATTGAAATTTGGAACTTGGTCTTTATGCAGTATGAGCAAGTTTCAAAAGATAAAAGAATAGATTTACCAAAACCATCTGTCGATACAGGAATGGGATTAGAGAGAATTGCAGCTCTTTTACAAGGTACACACGATAATTATCAAACTGATCATTTTAAGAAATTAATAAGTTCAATATCTGAAGTAACAAAAGTGAAACAAGAAAATAAAAATATATCGAGTTTTAGAGTAATTGCTGATCACTTAAGAGCAAGCTCATTTCTTTTAGCTGAAGGTGTTTTACCCTCAAATGAGGGTCGGGGATATGTTCTTAGAAGAATTATGAGAAGAGGTATGAGACACTCTCATTTATTGGGATCTAAAGAACCAATATTTTTTAAAATTTTTGAGGCTTTAAAAAATGAAATGTCAGGAAATTATCCAGAATTAGAAAGATCAGAGTCTTTAATAAAAGAAACATTAAAAATGGAGGAGGAAAAATTTTTAGTTTTACTTGATAGAGGAATTAAAATTTTAAATGATGAAATTTCAAAAATAGATAAAGTCTTACCAGGAGATGTAGCATTCAAATTATATGATACCTATGGTTTCCCATTAGATCTGACTGAAGATATTTTAAAAAATAAATCATTAACGGTTGATCATAAAAAATTTGATCAATTAATGAAAAATAGTAAAGAACTTGCCAAAAAAAACTGGAAAGGTTCAGGTGACAGTTCAGAGGAAGCAATTTGGTTTTCAATCAAAGATAAAATTGGTCCAACTGAATTTTTAGGTTACGAATCTAATCAATCAGAGGGAGTTATATTAAATTTGATTAGGGAAAATAACGAAGTGAAATCACTATCCACTGGTGAAGAAGGAATAATAATAACAAATCAAACTCCTTTTTATGGTCAGTCTGGTGGACAACTTGGTGACAAAGGCACAATAGTCTCAGGTAATTCAGTTTTTGAGGTTGAGGATACACAAAAAAAACTTGGTAATTTATTTGCTCATTATGGTTCATTAAAAACAGGCTCAATAAAAGTGGGTGATGCTGTTGAATTAAAAATTGATATTGAAAGAAGAGCAAATCTTAAAGCTTATCATTCAGCTACACATCTTCTTCATGAGTCTTTAAGAAGAACACTTGGAAAACATGTTATGCAAAAAGGTTCACTTGTTGCGCCAGATCGTTTGAGATTTGATTTTAGTCATATGAAACCAATCACAAATGAAGAGTTAGTAATAATTGATAAATTAGTAAACGACTATGTGAAAAATAATACTGAAGTAACTACTAGAATTATGACACCAAAAGCAGCTATTGAAAAAGGTGCTCTAGCATTTTTTGGAGAAAAGTACGGCGAGGAAGTAAGGGTAGTATCTATGGGCAAAGAAAAAGAAGCTTATTTTTCAACAGAATTGTGCGGTGGAACCCATGTTAAAAACACTGGTGACATTGGAAAATTTAAAACTGTAAGTCAATCCTCTATAGCAGCAGGTGTTAGAAGAGTAGAGGCATTGAGAGACAAAGAATTAAATGAATATATTAAAAATAAAGAAAGGACATCAACACTTTCAATTCAGAAAGATGAGGAGACAATTAAAGAATTATCGTCTCAAATCATAAAACTTGGTGCTAAGCCAAATATAGAAAGTAGAGATCTTAAGGAACTTATTAAAAATCTTTCAAGACAACTAGAACAACTTAATGTGAGTTTAGTTTTAAAAGATAAAACAAAAAATATTATCAATGATCAAAAAATTAAAGATATAAAAGTCAGATTTCAAAAAATTATCGATCTACCACCAAAAGATTTAAGAAAACTTGTTGATAATGGAAAAAAAGAATTAGGTGATGGCATTATAATTGTATTTGCTACTAATGAGGAAAAAGTTGGACTAGCAGTAGGTATAACAAAAAAATTGATTGATAAATATGATGCAGTTAAATTTGCTAAATTAGGTTCAGAGACTATTGGTGGCAAAGGTGGAGGTGGCAGAAAAGACTTTGCACAAGCAGGTGGTCAGGACCAAAATAAAATTGATGAAGCTTTTGATAAGATAAAGTCTTTAATTTAATCTTTTTTTCAAATTACTATCAATTATATCTAAGAACTGATTAGTAGTTAAATATTTACTCGAAGGTCCAACCAGTATTGCAAGGTCTTTTGTCATTGATCCGCCTTCTACACACTGGATACAAACTTCTTCAATTGTATTTGCAAATTTTACCAGTTCGTCATTTCCATCTAATTTACCCCTATGAGCCAAGCCTCTTGTCCACGCAAATATAGATGCAATAGGGTTTGTGGATGTTTCTTTCCCTTGTTGATGCATCCGATAATGCCTGGTAACAGTACCATGAGCTGCTTCAGCCTCCATTACTTTACCATCTGGAGTTAATAATGTACTAGTCATTAGACCTAAAGAACCATAGCCCTGGGCCATTGTATCAGATTGTACATCACCATCGTAGTTCTTACATGCCCAGATATATTTACCACTCCATTTCATTGCACATGCAACCATGTCATCAATTAATCTGTGTTCGTATGTAATTTTAGCATCATTAAATTGTTTCTGAAATTCTTTATTAAATACTTCCTCAAAAATGTCTTTAAATCTTCCATCATACTTTTTTAGGATTGTATTTTTAGTCGATAAATATACTGGCCATTTCTTTATCAATCCATAGCTGAAACAAGATCTAGCAAAATCTTCAATTGATTTATCTAAATTATACATTGAAAGAGCAACTCCTGGACCTGTAAAATTAAATACCTCATATTTGATTTGATCTTTGCCATCTTCAGAAGTCCATTTTACTTCCATTTTACCTTTACCAGGTACTTTAAAATCTGTAGCTCTATATTGATCTCCAAAAGCGTGTCTTCCAATAATTACGGGATCAGTCCAAGATGGAACAAGTTTTGGAATATTTGAACAAATAATTGGCTCTCTAAAAACTGTACCTCCAATAATATTTCTAATGGTACCGTTTGGAGACCTCCACATTTTCTTTAATTTGAACTCCTCTACTCGAGCCTCATCAGGGGTGATTGTTGCACACTTAATTCCTACACCAACTTTTTTAATTGCATTGGCCGCATCAATAGTTATTTGATCATCTGAATTGTCCCTACTTTTCATACCGAGATCGTAATAATCAATGCCTAATTCT
The DNA here is from genome assembly GCA_902527635.1 of uncultured Pelagibacteraceae bacterium. GTDB lineage: Bacteria > Pseudomonadota > Alphaproteobacteria > Pelagibacterales > Pelagibacteraceae > Pelagibacter. Next base: position 25,363 of record CABZPS010000002.1, read on the forward strand.
ATGTAGGGAAGAATTAGTTTATTTTTGATAAATTCCCAGATTATTCTGGTCATTTCATCACCGTCTAACTCTACAACTGGATTTTTTACCTTTATTTTACTCACTTTATTTAACTATCTTAATAATTGAATTTCGCGATTTTATATACATATTAATGAAAAATTATCAAATAGAAGAATATGTTTAGTAAGATATTTCCAAAAATTCACGCTGAGGGATATAAATTCTTAGTTATTGCAGGAATTATAACTATCATTTTTTATATTTTAAGCAGCTTCCTAGGTTTGATTGGTTTAGTTTTAACAATCTGGGTGTACTATTTTTTTAGAGATCCAGATAGAATAATCATTAATGATGACAATTATCTTGTAAGTCCTGCTGATGGAGAGGTAATTAAGGTTGAAGAGGTAGATGGCCCAAAAGAACTTGGATTAGAAAATAAAAAATTTAAAAAAATCAGTATATTCATGAATGTTTTTGATTGTCATGTTAACAGAACTCCATGTAGTGGAAAAATTGAGGAAATTTTATATAAACCAGGAAAATTTGTAAATGCATCTTTAGATAAAGCAAGCGAAGACAATGAAAGAAATTATTACAAAATTAAAGATAATCATGGTAATGATGTCGTTGTTGTTCAAATAGCAGGATTAGTCGCAAGGAGAATCGTTTGTGAGTCAAACAAAGATCAAGATTTAAAACAAGGTGATAGAATTGGAATGATAAGATTTGGAAGTAGGGCAGATGTATACTATGAGAATTATGAACCTCTTGTTCAAATTGGTCAAACCTCAATAGCTGGAGAAACATTGTTAGCTAAAAAATAATGGAGCCACAAAAAAAAAAATTTAGAATCGTAAGTGATAAAAAAAGCGCAAGAGTAATCTTACCAAACATGTTGACTTTAATAGGAGTTTGCATTGGATTAACATCTATAAGGTTTGCTCTAGATGGCAGATTTGAATTAGCTATAGTGGCAATTATTATCGCAGCTTTAATTGATGGCTTAGATGGAAGAATAGCTAGATTAATTAAGGGAACATCAAAAGTTGGCAAAGAATTAGACTCTTTAACAGATATGATAAGTTTTGGTGTTGCTCCAGCGTTTATTATGTTTTTTTGGAAATTAAATACACTTGGAAAATTTGGCTGGTTATTGTGTTTAATATATGTAATTTGTGTTGCTTTAAGGCTTGCACGATTTAACGTTAATTCAATTAGTGAGCCTTCATGGAAAGATAATTTTTTTGAGGGTGTACCATCTCCAGCTGGAGGAATTTTAGTGCTAACACCACTAATCATAAGTCTAAGTGGATTTGAATTATTTCAAATTAGTTATGATATAGTAACATCGGTCTTTTTTATAGTTACCTCTTTTTTATTAATAAGTAAATTTCCAACTTATTCTTTTAAAAAGATAGTTATTCCAAGAAGAACAACTATTTTTCTATTGTTTGGCATTGTTCTATTTTTTGGCTTATTACTTATATACACATTTAATGTAATTGCATTAAGTGCTGTCATTTATGTATTATTGTTGCCTATAAGTTTTCTTCATTATCAAAAAATTAAAAAGCAACATGAAAATGACAGAATTCAAGATGAAGATGATCTTGAAGATATACTTTAATGAAAAAAAATGTAATTGTTTCATTAGCTGATGCTAATTATTTTCCTCTATTAGATGAGCTGATTAATTCTATAAAGAAATTTAAAGAAAGTGAAAAAATATCTATTTGTGTATTAGATGCAGGATTAAAACAAGATCAAAAAGATTTATTGTCAAAAAAAGTAGATGAAATTAAAAAAGCAGATTGGGATATTGAAGTTCCAAAGTTTAAAGTAAAAGGAAAAGAATGGTTAAAAAGTCAAGTCTCTAGGGCTTTTTTGCCAAAGTACTTCCCAAATTATGGTAAATATTTATGGATTGATTGCGATGCTTGGGTGAATGATTGGGAATGTGTAGAATTATATTTTAAAGCTTGTGACAACGGTAAATTAGGTATCACACAGACGCTTGGCCCAGGGTACAAAATAATGTCGAAAGTTAATTGGCTATTTGGAAAATTAGCAATTATTAAATCACAAAATTTCAAACATGCAGTGAAATCCAAAATACCATATGATAAAGCAAGAAAATTAGCCTTTGCACCACATATAAACATTGGTGTTTTTTCTTTGGAAAAAAATTCTCCTGGTTGGGAAAGTTGGCAAAATAATCTTAAAAAAACTTTAAAAGCAGGAAATATTTTTGGCTCTGAGGGATTAGCGATTAATATGTCAGTATATATTGATGATTTAGCCACAGAATTTTTACCACTTAATTGTAATTGGATTGCTAGTAATCTACTGCCAAAATATGATGAAATTAATAATACTTTTGTTGAACCATATTTACCTAATTATAAAATAGGTATAATGCACCTTGCAGCTGGCATTTGGAAAGATGGCAAGGATATGAGGACAAACAAAAGTATTGAAATTGAGATTGAAACATTAAGTGATAAAAAAGTTATTAAAAGCTTAAGGTATAATATTTAATTGAAAAAAAATAGAATTTCTAAAAACTGGATAAATAGACAAAAACGAGATATTTATGTACGCCAATCAAAAGTCGACGGTTATAGAGCGCGATCAGCTTATAAATTAATTGAAATAGATAAAAAATTTAAGATCTTTAAGAGCGGAATGTTTATTTTAGATATTGGTGCAGCACCTGGAAGCTGGTCTCAATATGCTTCAAAAGCAATAAAAAATGGAAAAATAATATCTATTGATTTAAAAGATATGTCACCGATTAATAATGGAATTCATATAAAAGGTGATTTTACAGAGCCTGGTATTCAAGAAAAAATTAAAGAAAATTTAACAAAAGAATTTGATGTAGTGATGTCTGATATGGCTGTAAACACTACTGGTGTAAAGAACCTCGACTCAATTCAAACCGGAGAATTATGCAAAGAAGCAATGATATTTTCAAAAAAAGTAATTTCATCAAAGGGTTATTTTATTTCAAAAATTTTTATGGGTAGTACTTTTAATGAAATTGTCGCACTTGCAAAGAAAATATTTAGAGAACTAAAGGTTTTTAAACCTTTATCAAGCAGAAAAGAATCTAAAGAAAGTTTTATAGTTTGTAAAAAAATTAGATAGTCACTTTAATATTTCAAGGAATCATATATAAATGAATATGGATCCTATAAAAGAAGCTCTTACCTTTGATGATGTTACACTAGCTCCGAAGTATTCAAATATACTTCCGTCGGAAGTTGATACCAGTATAATATTAACTAAATTCCTTAAACTAAAAATTCCGTTATTAACCTCAGCTATGGATACTGTGACAGAGAGCAAAATGGCAATTGCTATTGCTAAAGCTGGAGGCATTGGCATAATCCATCGTAATTTGAATATAAAAAAACAAGTTGAAGAAATAAAAAAAGTTAAAAAACAAAAATTATTAGTTGGGGCTGCAGTAGGTGCTGGATCAAATGAACTTGCTAGAGCAAAGGCAATACTAAAAGAGGGTATAAACATGATAGTTGTGGATACCGCACACGGACATACAAAAAAAGTCTCAGAAATGATCAAGTTTATTAAAAAAGAAAAAAATTTAAAAACTGCACTTTGCGCAGGAAACATTGCAACAGCAGAAGCAGCAAGATACTTAGATAAATTAGGGGTTGATATAATTAAAGTTGGAATAGGACCTGGCTCAATTTGTACTACTAGATTGGTTGCAGGTATTGGAGTTCCTCAATTAACTGCAATATTACATGTTAGAAATGCTATAAAAAAAAGCAAAGTTAAAATAATATCTGACGGGGGTATTAAGTACTCTGGAGATTTGGCGAAAGCATTTGCTGCTGGTGCTGATGCAGTCATGATTGGATCTTTGTTTGCAGGTACTGATGAAACACCAGGTAAACTTATAAAAAAAAATGGAAAGTTATTTAAAAGCTTCAGAGGTATGGGATCCGTTGGAGCAATGAACAAAGGGTCTGCAGATAGATACTTTCAATTTAAACAAAAAGATAATTCTAAATATGTTCCTGAGGGGGTTGAAGGTCTTGCTAAATATAAAGGGAAAGTTGGTAAAGTTATCTTTAGATTAGTAGGTGGCTTAAAATCATCTATGGGGTATCTTGGATCTAAACAAATTAAATATTTAAGGAAAAAGCCTCACTTTATAAAAATTACAAAAGCTGGATTTTATGAAAGTATGGTACATAATGTCGATATTGTTAAAGATAAAAATAGATAATAATGAAAAATATTTTTAAAAAAACTATAGTTATTTATTTTCTTACAAACATATTTGTTAGTTCATTTGCTAGTGAGAACTTTTTTTCTAAAGGTTTGGCTCTTTATGAAAATAAAAAATTCGATGATGCTAAGTTTATGTTTGAAAGAAGTATTGTCTTTAATCCAAAAGACTCAAATTCATATTTATATTTAGCTAAAATTTACAACTTCAAAGAAGATCAAGGTAAAGAAGAAAAAAATTTAGATGCTACTTTACTGATAGATCCAAATAACGAAGAAGCCATTTTAATGCTAATGAAAATAGGATTGGAAAAATCAAATTATTCCCAGGTCAAAGATTTATCAAAAACATTTTCTGAGGTTTGTAAAAGTTTATGCAGTGAGAACAAAAAAATTTTAGAGACACTTGCTAATCTAGAGCCAAAAAATGACTCTTGATAAAGGTCTTGATAAAATTTTAATCATTGATTTTGGTTCACAGTTTACCCAATTGATCGCAAGAAGAATAAGAGAGTTTGGTGTGTTTTCAGAGATCATTAGTCATAAAATAATAAAGAATAAAGATATAAATGAAAAAATTAAGGGAATAATTTTATCAGGTGGACCTTTAAACGTTTACGATATTAAGAAATACTCATTTGATAAAAATATTATTGAAAATGAAATACCAGTACTCGGTATTTGCTTTGGTCATCAAATTTTATCTAAAATAAAAGGTGGAAAAGTAAAACAATCAAAACATAGAGAATTCGGTTTAGCTAATATCATTAAAAAAAATAATAGTCCGTTAATAAAAGATTATTTTAAAAACAGGAAATACGCGAAAGTTTGGATGAGTCATGCTGATCAAGTCTCTAGATTGCCAAAAAATTTTAGAGTTATTGCTTCTAGTCAAAATTCAAAGTTTGCAATTGTGGAAAACAGCCTGAAAAGAATTTATGGAGTACAATTTCATCCAGAGGTAACTCACACAGAGAATGGTAAAATAATAATTAGAAACTTCATTTTTTCAATTTGTAAGATTAAAAAAAATTGGTCAGTAAAAAATCAAAAAAATAAATTAATAACAGAGATAAGAAATGAAGTTGGAAAAAATAAAGTAATATGTGCTTTGTCTGGAGGAGTGGATAGCAGCGTAGTTGCGCAATTAATAAACAAAGCAATAGGAAAAAGACTATACTGTATTTTTGTAAATACAGGTCTTTTAAGAAAAAATGAGGAAACACAAGTAATTAATACATTTAAAAAGAGATTAAAAATAAATCTTATTTACGTAAATGCTGAAAATGAGTTTTTAAGAAAACTTAAAAATATTTCAGATCCAGAAAAAAAAAGAAAAATAATAGGAAATCTTTTTATAAAAATTTTTGAAAGATATGCCAAAAAGATTAAAAGAGTAAGATTTTTAGCTCAAGGAACTCTTTATCCAGACTTAATTGAAAGTAAATCTGTTACAGGTAGCCAAACCTCTAAAATTAAATCGCACCATAACGTAGGTGGTCTTCCAAAGAAAATGAAATTGAAATTAGTAGAACCTTTAAGGTTTTTATTTAAGGATGAGGTAAGAAAATTAGGTTTAGATTTAAATTTAAATAAAGAAATCATCTCCAGACATCCTTTTCCCGGACCAGGTTTAGCAATAAGAATACCAGGAAATATAACAAAAGAAAAAATTAGAATTTTAAAAGAAGCTGATCATTATTTTATTAGCGCTCTAAAAGAACATGGTTTCTACAATAAGATTTGGCAAGCTTATGCTGCCTTACTTCCCGTTAAAACTGTAGGTGTGATGGGAGATAACAGAACTTATGAATACTTGTGTCTATTGAGAGCTATAACCTCTGAGGATGGTATGACAGCAGACTTTTATGAATTTAAAAAACCTTTTATTCAAATGATTTCAAATAAAATTGTAAATAGTATAAGAGGAATAAATAGGGTAGTTTATGACGTTACATCTAAGCCGCCAAGTACTATTGAGCTAGAATGAAAAAAATTAAAAATATCATTGATAAAAAAAATAAATCAAAGATTGTATGTCTTACAGCTTACTCAAAAAATATCGCTGAAGAAGTTGATAAATATGTTGATATTGTTCTAGTTGGAGATTCCTTAGGCTCTGTTTTATATAATTATTCTTCAACAAAAAAAGTCACTTTAACAGAAATGATCAATCACTCCAGGAGTGTTAGATTGGGTATCAAAAAAAGTTTAATGGTTGTTGATATGCCATTCAAAACCTATAGCACAAAGTCTCTAGCATTTAGGAATGCAAAGAAAATTCTAAAAGAGACCAAATGTGATGCAGTAAAATTAGAAGGTGGCAAAAGGGTTATCGAACAAATACAGTTTTTGATTAAAAACAAAATCCCAGTTATGGGTCACATTGGTTTGCTTCCCCAATCAACAAAAAAATTTAAATCTAAGGGAAAAACTAATAGAGAAATAAAACACTTAATAAGTGATGCAATGCTGCTTCAAAAGAGTGGAGTATTTGCAATTGTTTTAGAGTGTGTAAAAACCGAAATTGCAAAACTCATTTCCAAAAAAATAAGTATTCCAACTATAGGCATTGGTTCATCCGTGTATTGCGATGGGCAAGTTTTAGTGACTGATGATTTAATTGGATTAAATCATACTAACATCAAATTTGTTAAAAGATTTTCTAATGTTAAAAAGTATATTAATGATGGTATTAAAAAGTATGCCTCAGATGTAAGAAAAAAAAAATATCCCACAAAAAAACATTCTTATTAGAAATATTTTTTAAATTCTTCATTTATAGACAATATATCTAGATCAACTAGACCACCAATTACTAGTTGAATAGCAACAAGTAAGATAAACCCTAAACCCACATAGGCAATCCATAAATGTTTTTGAATGTAGTTAGCAAGATAGGTTGCCATAGCACCTGTAAGCACAACTGATAATATAAGACCAAAAATCATAAAACTGAAATTACCCTTTGCTGCTCCAACAACTCCAATTACGTTATCAAAACTTATCGTAATATCAGCAAATAAAACTTTATAGACACTTTGAATGTATGAAGGTTCTTTTGATTTTTTAGTTGGAGATTTAACCTTTTTAATCTCAAAAAGATCTTTTCTTAAATCATTAACAATCCAAATTAAGAGCAAACCACCTAAGATTTTTATAAAATAAAATTCGAATAAATATGTAGCAAATAATGCAAAAACGATTTTAAAAATTAATGCTCCAGCCACACCCCATAAAATAATTTGTCTTCTATTTTTTGGCGCAAAATTAGCAGCAATCAATCCAATTATAATTGCATTATCTGCTGCTAAGATTATATCAATAAAAATAATCTGAACTAATATGAGTGCTTCTTCTAACAAAGTATGCCTATAGTATTAGATATTTTAAATTATTCAATTAAAAGTAGTATAATTTTTTTATTGATAATTATTTTAATACATAATGAAATGCTCTTAAAAAAAATGGAGGATAAATGAAATTTATAAAATACTTGTCAATTATTTTAGTTTCATCAATTTTGTCAATTAATTCTTCTTTTGCAGAAAAATGGGACATGGCACTGGCTTATGGTGCAGGTAATTTTCACTCTGCAAACGCAACTGAATTTGCAAAAAATGTAACTGAAAAAAGTGGTGGAAAACTTACAATAGTTACTCATCCTGGTGGCTCATTATTTAAAGGCGGAGAAATCTTTAGAGCTGTGAGAACTGGTCAAGCTCAAATTGGAGAGAGATTTATGTCAGCTTTAGGTAAAGAGGATCCTTTACTGGAAGTAGATTCACAGCCATTCTTGGCAACATCTTACTCGGATGCAATGAAATTATACAAAGCATCCAAAGCTGAGATCATCAAAGGCTTAGATGAAAAAGGTTTGGTATTTCTTTACGCTGTGCCATGGCCAGCACAAGGATTGTATAGTAAAAAGGAAATCAACTCTGTCAATGACCTTAAAGGTCTAAAGTTTAGAGCATACAACTCTGCAACAATCAGAATCGCTGAACTAACGGGTATGGCGCCAACAAAAATTGAAGCTGCTGAAATTAGTCAAGCATTTTCTACAGGTGCTGTTGAAAGTATGATCACTTCTCCTACGACAGGAAAAAACTCTAAAATATGGGAAAACGGTGTGAAATATTTTTATGATATAGCAGCTTGGTTTCCAAAAAATATGGTGATTGTAAACAAAGATGCTTGGAATAAACTTGATCAGTCAACAAAAGATATAGTGATGAAACAAGCAGCTTTAGCAGAGAGAAAAGGCTGGCAATTATCAAAAAAAGGGAATGTCGGGGACAAAAAAGCTTTAGCTAACGCTGGAATGGTAGTAGGTAATGTAAATGCATCTTTACAAGCTCATTTTGAAAAAGTAGGTCAGACGATGGCAAAGGAATGGTCTCAAAAAGCTGGTTCAAGAGGAGCAGCCGTTTTATCAAGTTATAAATAATCAAATTTTAATTAAGGCCACCAAAGAATATTGGGTGGCCTTAAATTATTATGTTTAAAATCTTAAATAAAAATTTAAATAAACTTTATAAATTTTCTGGATATATCGCAGCAGCATTTCTAGTTTTGGTGGCAGTATTTATTTTGATAGGAATTTCATCAAGAATATTTGGTTTTTATATTAGAGGTCTTGCAGAATACTCAGGTTACTGTATGGCTGCAGCATCTTTTTTTGCATTAGCTTATACATTTGTTGAAAATGGTCATATAAGAATTACTCTTTTTTTAGAAAAATTATCAGGGTTAAAAAGAAAATTTATAGAAATCTGGTGTCTAAGTGTAGCAACTTTTTTTTCAGGTTACTTAGCATTTTATTTTATTAAAATGTTAATTATTTCGTACAAATTTCAAGAAAGAAGTGAAGGTGCAGATGAAATTTTAATTTGGATTCCTCAAACTAGCGTAGCAATAGGTTCTTTCATTTTCTTTATATGTGTTTTTCATCAACTTATTTTGATATTTAAAAAAAGTTAAATGGCTGAAATTTTATTAACTATATTTTTTATTAGTGTTTTATTATTTTTTCTTGGTTCAGGTATTTGGGTTGCATTGAGCATGATTGGAGTATCTGCGATTGGTATGATGTTATTTACATCAAGACCAGTTGGAGACGCAATGGCAACAACAATATGGGGGACTTCATCGTCATGGACTCTCACAGCATTACCTTTATTTGTTTGGATGGGAGAAATTTTATTTAGAACAAGACTTTCTGAGAATTTGTTTAAAGGTTTATCTCCGTGGATGCAAAAATTACCCGGAGGTTTAATTCACGTAAATGTAGTCGGTTGTGCTTTATTTGCTGCAATTTCAGGTTCCTCTGCAGCCACAGTTGCAACTGTAGGGAAGATGTCTATACCTGAGTTAAGAAAAAGAAATTATCCTGAAAAAATTTTACTGGGTAGTCTTGCTGGTTCTGGAACACTAGGCTTATTGATTCCTCCATCAATAATTTTGATTATTTATGGGGTAGCTGTTCAAGAGTCTATTGCAAAATTATTTATAGCAGGAATCTTACCCGGAATAATGATTGCATTGATTTTTATGTCATATGTTATTTTCTGGTCTTTAATAAACAAAAAACAAATGCCCAAAATTATTGAGGAATATTCAATTTTTGAAAAGATAAAAAGATCTAAACAACTTTTACCTGTAATTTTTTTAATTTCTGCAGTTATAGGTTCAATATATACCGGCATAGCTACTGCAACTGAGGCAGCATCCTTGGGAGTTGTTGGAGCATTAATTTTGTCTTATTTTCAAAAAAGTTTAACTTTAGAAACTTTTAAAACATCCCTATTAGGGGCAACAAAAACATCCTGCATGATTGCATTTATCTTAGCAGGCTCAACTTTCCTATCTCTAGCAATGGGTTTTACAGGTTTGCCTAGAAACTTGGCTGTGTGGATTCAAAATATGGATTTATCTCCTTATGTATTAATTTTTGTTTTAATGATTTTTTATATAATTTTAGGGATGTTTCTTGACGGTATCTCGGCGGTAGTATTGACGATGGCTATTATAGAACCAATGATTAGACAAGCGGGTTTTGACATGATTTGGTTTGGTATATTCTTGGTTATCGTTGTAGAGATGGCCCAAATAACACCACCTGTGGGTTTTAATTTATTTGTTCTGCAAGGTATGGCAAATAAAGACATGGGCTATATTGCTCGAAGTGCGTTTCCATTGTTTTTGTTAATGGTTCTAGCCGTTATATTAGTTGTAATTTTCCCAGAGATTGCTTTATGGCTACCAGAGCAGATGATTAAAAATATTAATTAATATTTAGAAACTTTTTCTCCAGCTATAATTGCTTTCAAGTCACCGTACTCTTTACAATCGCAACCTTTTAAAACTTCCAATCTTTCAATTGCAAGATTATGTCTATTTGTTGCTACGTAAAGTTCACCTAAATATTCATTAATACCAATGTGATAAGGACTGATAGCCAAACCTTGAAGATAATATTTTTCTCCATTTTTAAAATCACCTAGTTTTCTAGATGTGAAGCCTAAATAATTCAAAGTATCTGGTTTATTTGGTTTTTTATTATTTGATTTAATTAAAAGTTTAAAAGCTTTTTCGTAGTTAGACTTGGCTTTATCACTTTTACCTTTTTTCTCATTTTTTTTGGCAGTCTTAATTAATTTAACCGCCTTTTCATAATTCGATTTTGTTACAGTTCCACCGCTACTGCTGTCACTTGATCCAGCTGAATAAGAATTAGTCGTTAAAGCTAAGGACAGTAAAAGTGTAAAAAATATTTTTTTAATCATTTTTAAATTTACTCATATTATTTAAATTTTTTAATTTAAGTCCATCATCCAGTAAGCTTTGTTTTATTGACCTAGCTGTAACTAACGAACTAATATTGTCTCCATGTATACAAACAGAGTCGATTTCACAAGGTATTTGCTTTCCACTGTGACAATTAAGCGACTGATTTTTAACCATACTTAAAACGTGTATTTTTGCTTGCTCTGGATCTGTAATTAAAGCATGAGGTTTTTTTCGGGAAACAAGATTACCGTCGTCCTCATAATTTCTGTCCGCAAATATCTCGCAAGCTATTTTCATACCAAGTTTTTTCGCAGCTTCCTCCATTTTAGATCCAGTTGGAACCAAATAAATCAAATCTTTGCTAATTCCTTTTATACTTTTTGCAAGTATTGTTGCTAAATCAATATTTTCACATGCCATATTATTTAAAGCTCCATGAGGCTTGATATGTGTAACGTTTTCTCCTTGTTCTAATGCTATTTTTTGAAGAATCTCGTATTGATCCATTATAAGTTTTTCAATTTGTGAGTCAGATAAATTCATTCTTTCTCTTCCAAAATTTTCTGGATCATTGAAAGATGGATGCGCACCAATACTTACACCATTTTTTTTTGATATTTCTATGACTTGGCTCATAGTTTCCTCATCACCAGCATGATATCCACAAGCAATATTTGCAGAATTAACTATTTCCAATAATTCTGGATCATGTTTATTTGAATGGTGTTTTGATTTTTCTCCTAAATCACAATTTATATTAATTTCCATAATTATAAGTGTTAAGTATATCATGGCATGATAAAAAATATATTAAATCTTGGTGACGCGGCATTATATTGTGACTTTGGTAAAGAGATAAATAGAGAAACCAATACTCATGTAATTAGATATTTCAAAAGTATCCAGAAAGAAAATATAATATCAATAAATAATTTATCTCCCTCTTATAATAAATTAATAATTTCTTTTGATTTAAAAAAAACGAATTTTAAAGATTTAAAAAGATTAATAGAAAACCTTGATATTACGAATGAAGATGATCTAGAAAATAAAAAAATTGAAGTTCCAGTATGTTGTGACGAAAATTTTGCTTTAGATATAGTGAGATTGGAGAACAAACTTAATCTTAAAAGAGAAAAAATTTACGAAAATTTTTTTAGTAAAGAATTCTTTTGTTATATGACAGGCTTTATTGCGGGAATGCCTTTTTTAGGGGATTTATCCAAAAATATGAGAGCAAAGCGTCTAGAAACTCCCAGAGTTAGAGTTCCAAAAGGATCAGTAGCTCTGACTGAACAGTTTGCAAATATTTATACTTTTGAAAGTCCAGGTGGATGGAATGTTATTGGCAATAGTCCATTAAGAATATTTGATAGCTCAAAAAAAGAAAACCCAAATTTAATAAATCAAGGTGATATTGTTTTATTTAAAGAAATATCAAAAAATCAATATGAAAATTATAATGAGTAAAAATTATTTTCAAGTTATCAGAGCAGGAATTAACACTACTTTTCAAGATGAGGGTCGAAAAAATCTTTACCATGTTGGAATTCCTTTTAGTGGAGCAATGGATAAAAGAAATTATTTATTATCAAATAAACTCGTTGGTAATAAAATGAACTCACCTGTTTTAGAATTTGCGTATCAAGGTCCTTTACTCAAGTATTTTGGAAATAGAATAGATATTGCAATCACAGGTGACATAAATTTTAAAATAAAAAAAAGAAATACAATTATTGATGGTAACTGTTATGAATCTTTAAATTTAGAAAATGGTGATGAAGTAGATATTTTATCAACCAATAAGTCTGTCTATGGATATTTAGCTATTGGTGGTCAAATAGATTTAAAATATCAATGGTCTAGCTGCTCTACAAATACTAAGGCAATTATTGGTGCGAATGATGGTAAAAAATTTGAGAATGAACAAAAGATACATATTTCAAAATTGAACAATCATTTAGTAGAAAAAAAATTAAATTATATAAATACTAAAATAGAAAATATTAGAATAATTAAAGGAACAAATTTTGATTATTTTTCAGACAAAGGAAAAAAAATCTTTCTAGAAAATGAATTTATTGTTTCAAAGTTAACTGATCGTATGGGTATGAGGTTGGAAGGACCAAAGATAGAGAATATAGTTGACACTAACATCAAATCAGAAGGGTTAGTAAAAGGAGTAATACAAGTTACTGCAGATGGTAATCCTATTATTATGCTTTCAGACCATGGGACCATAGGAGGCTATCCAAAAATAGGAGTAGTAATAAGCGCCGATTACGACAAATTAGTTCAAATATCACCTGGTTCTAAAATAAAGTTTAAGCAGGTTGATTTATCTAGTGCAGAAAATTTATTTAAGTTATATGACTTAGAAACTCAAAATTTAATTTCTCAAATTGAATGAACTTAATCAAAACAATACCTGGACCTATTCTGGTTTTTTTTGGTGCTATAAGCTTAAGTTTTGGAGGATTAATTGTTAAGTCTTTTGAGGGCTCGACGCTCTGGCAAATTTTATTTTGGCGATCATTTTTCTTTATAATTGTTGTTAGTTTTTTTCTTTTATTCACTTATAAAAAAAAATTTTTTAGTGCTTTATCTAAATCCGGAATTCCTGGATTTGTTGGTGGGGCTATTTTATCTTTAGGTTTTGCTAGTTATGTATTTGCTATGTACAAAACTACTGTGGCAAATACAAATTTTATTATTCAAACACAAACTCTTTTTTTGGCAATTTTTGGTTATTTTTTTTTGAAGGAGAAAATATCTAAACTTACTTTTTTTTGTATATTGCTTGCTATCTCGGGTATTATTTTGATGCTCGGAACTTCAATCTCTCCCGGTGAAATGATAGGCAATCTTGTGGCATTTGTAATGCCAATCTCTTTTGCAATTTTAATATTAATAGTAAGAAAGTTTCCTGAGGTCGATATGATTCCACTTCAATTAGTGGCAGGTTTATTTGCAATGATAATTGGATTATTAATGTCGCCAACAATAATTATATCTTCAAAAGATATTTTTTTGGGGTTTTTAGCAGGTTTTTTTCAATTAGGTTTCGGTTTTATACTTATTACTATTGGGGCAAGGTCAACTCCTTCGGCTTTTGTTGGTATAATAATGTTAATAGAAGCTGTTCTAGGTCCATTGTGGGCCTGGATGTTTGCAAATGAGAATCCACCTATGTTTGTTTTAGTTGGGGGCTCAATAGTTATTACTGCAGTAGTTTTGCAGTTTTTGAATAAATTTTTAACTAAAAAGAAAGCATATTAAACATTTATGTTTATGTTAATTTATGATATAAGGAAAATAATTACGGGAGAGACTACTAATTTTTGTAGCGCCGAAGGAGCAACCGCCCAGGAATCTCTCAGGCAAAATGGACCGTAACATATTAACTCTGGAAAGAGATTAAATTCTCGCCGAAGGAGCAAAACTCTCAGGCAAATATACAGATGGGTAAAAGAGTTAATATGGATACAAAAAAAACATCGCTTTATCAATTACATCAAGACAGCAAAGCAAAATTTGTAGATTTTGCAGGATATCAAATGCCAATTCAATATTCTGAGGGTATTGTTGAAGAACATAGGTTCACAAGAAACCATTCTGGTATTTTTGATGTTTCACACATGGGTCAATTATTTATCTATGGCCAAGAAGATTTAGTTGATGATCTAGAGAGGATTTTCCCATTAGACTTAAAAAATTTAAAACTAAATCACTCAAAATATAGTTTTTTAATGAGTGACAATGCTGGAATTTACGATGATTTAATAATTACTAAAATTAAAGATGGCTTTTTAATAATTCTAAATGCTGCTTGTAAAGAAAATGATTTCAAAATTTTAAAGGCGCTATTAAATAATAAGTATAAAATGATTTTAGATGAAGAAAGATCTTTAATTGCAATCCAAGGACCTAAATCTGTGCAAATTCTTAAAAGTGTTATTCAAGGTGTTGAAAATTTAAATTTCATGTCAGGCAATTGGTTTACATTGGATTATCACAATATTTATGTTACAAGATCAGGATACACAGGTGAAGATGGTTTCGAGGTATCAATAACTAATGAATTTGCAGATAGGTTTACAAGAAGATTAATTGATAAAGGTGCAAAATTAATCGGTCTTGGAGCACGTGATACCTTAAGATTGGAAGCTGGTTTATGCTTATATGGACACGAATTAAGTAAAGACAAGACTCCAGTTGAGGCAAATTTGAAATGGGCTATTTCAAAAGAGAGAATTTTAAAAGGAAACTTTATTGGATCAGATATAATTACTAAACAATTAAACAGTGGAGTGAGCAAGATAAGAGTGGGGGTAAAGCCAGAGGGAAGAATAATTGCTAGAGAAAAAACTAAAATATATAATGAATCCGATTTAGAAATTGGTGTAATAACAAGCGGAACATTTGGACCAAGTGTTAATGGCCCTGTGGCCATGGGATACGTTGAAAATGAATTTTCAAAAAAAAATACTAAAATATTTTTAGAGGTTAGAGGTAAAAAGCATCCAGCTACAATTTGCAGTTTGCCTTTTTATAAAAAAAATTATGTAAAGGGGTTTAACTAATGAGTGAAGTAAAATATTCTAAAGAACACGAGTGGATTAAATTAGAGGGAAATATAGCTACTATTGGGATAACTAAGCATGCAACAGAAATGCTTGGGGATATAGTTTTTACAGAACTTCCAGAAAAGGGATCTAATGTAGAAAAGGATGGAACAGCAGGGGTAGTTGAATCTACAAAAGCTGCAAGCGACGTATATACACCAGTAAGTGGTGAGGTTGTTGATTTGAATCAATCAATTGTCGATGACCCATCAAAAATAAATCAGGATCCAGAAAATTCTGCCTGGTTCTTTAAATTAAAAATTAAAGATAAATCAGAGATGGATACTTTAATGAATAAAGATGAATATGATAAATTTGCTAAGGAGAGCTCCGCATAATGTTACACAATTCACAAAAAGATTTTTTGAAAAGACACATCGGCCCTTCAGAAGAGGATCAGTTAAAAATTTTAAAAAAATTAAATTATAAATCTCTGGATGATTTAATAGACAATACTGTACCAGAAAAGATACAGTTTAAGGGCGAACTCAATATTGGTGAGTCAAATTCAGAATATGAAGCGTTAAGAAAACTAAAAGTAATTTCAAAAAAAAATCAAATTTACTCAAATTTTATTGGTATGGGTTATTATGGAACGTATACACCATATGTAATTTTAAGAAATATATTAGAAAATCCAGGTTGGTATACTTCCTATACACCTTATCAGCCAGAGGTAGCTCAAGGAAGATTAGAAATGTTATTAAACTTTCAACAAATGATTGTTGATTTTACAGGAATGGATATTGCAAATGCATCTTTGCTTGACGAAGGTACAGCGGCAGCAGAGGCTATGGGTTTAAGTCACAGACTAAATAAAAACGACAGTAATTTAGTTTTTGTCTCAGAAAATTGTCACCCACAAACAATTGACGTAATACAAACTAGGGCAGAGCCAATGGGTCTAAAAATTCTTGTTGGAAATGAGAACAACATTTTAGAACAATTAAAAGAAGATATTGTTTGTGGAATTTTACAGTACCCTGGAACTTTAGGTGATATCAAGGATCCTAGCGAGGCAATAAGCAAGATTCATAAAAAAAATGGTAAAGCAATTTTAGCATGTGATCTTCTAGCTCTTGCTAAGTTAAAAACACCAAGAGAACTTGGAGCCGATATTGCAGTTGGTAGTTCTCAAAGGTTTGGTATTCCAATGGGTTATGGAGGACCTCATGCAGCATTTTTTGCAACGAAAGACGAATATAAAAGATCTATGCCTGGAAGAATAATTGGTGTTTCAGTAGATAGACACGGAAATAAAGCTTACAGATTGTCACTACAGACCAGGGAGCAACATATCAGAAGAGATAAAGCTACAAGCAACATTTGTACCGCTCAAGCTTTGCTAGCAATAGTTTCTGCAGCATATGCTATTTATCATGGTCCAAATGGAGTAAGAAATATTTCTGAGAGAGTATCTCAATTAGCAAAAAATTTTGCTGATAAAATTAAGCAATCTGGATATGAATTATATTCAGATCATTTTTTTGATACGGTAACAATTATTACTAAAGAAAAGACTGATCAAATTTTTAAAAATGCTTTAGATCAAAAAGTAAATATTAGAAAAGTAAATTCAGAAATGCTTGCTGTTTCTTTTGATGAAAAGAAAAATGTTTATAGAGTAAATCAATTACTAAAAATTTTTAATGCAGCAGAGTCTATCAAAAAAGAGGATCCTACGGTAAGTTTACCCAATTTACCAAAAAATTTACTAAGAACTTCTAAGTATTTAGAACATCCTGTTTTTAATTCATATCATTCAGAGACAGAAATGCTCAGATATTTAAAAAAGCTAGAAGATAAGGATATAGCTCTCAATAGAACTATGATTGCTCTAGGCTCATGTACGATGAAATTAAATGCTACCGCAGAAATGATACCTATTTCTTGGAGAGAATTAGCAGAGCCTCATCCATTTGTGCCTATAGAACAAATGGAAGGATATAGAGCAATGTTTACAGATCTTAAAAATTGGTTAAGATCAATTACTGGTTTTTCAGGAGTTTCACTTCAGCCTAATGCAGGTGCTCAAGGTGAATATGCAGGGTTAATGGTAATAAGAAAATATCATTTAGATAGAGGTGATGATAAAAGAAACATATGTTTAATACCAAGTTCAGCACATGGGACTAATCCAGCAAGTGCCCAAATGGTTGGAATGAAAGTTGTTGTAGTTAATTGCGATAAAGAGGGAAATGTTGATTTTGAGGATTTAAAGAAAAAAACCGAGTTACATTCTGAAAATCTTGGAGCATTGATGGTCACCTATCCATCTACACATGGAGTTTTTGAGGAAAAAATATCAGACATTTGTAATTTAATTCATAAACATGGAGGTCAAGTTTATATGGATGGAGCAAACTTAAACGCTCTAGTGGGAATCGCAAAACCTGGAAATTTTGGTCCAGATGTTTGTCATATTAACTTACACAAAACTTTTTGTATTCCACATGGTGGAGGAGGACCTGGAATGGGACCTATTGCATGCAAAAGACATTTACAAGCTTATTTGCCTAATCATCCCGTTGTTAAAGATTGTGGGCCAGCAACAGGAATTGGCTCAGTTTCTGCTGCTCCATGGGGAAGCTCAAGTATTTTATCAATTTCATGGATGTACATTAAGATGATGGGGTCTGAGGGACTTAAACTAGCGACTAAAATTGCAATTTTAAACGCCAATTATATTGCCAATAGACTCAAAGATCATTTTCCTATTTTATATAAAGGTTCAAAAGGTAACGTAGCACACGAATGTATAATTGATATCAGAACAATTAAGTCTGAGACTGGAGTTACTGAAGAGGATATAGCAAAAAGATTAATTGATTATGGGTTTCATGCGCCAACAATGTCATGGCCAGTTGCTGGTACTATGATGATTGAGCCTACTGAAAGCGAGAGTTTGTCAGAGCTTGACAGATTCTGTGATACATTAATTAATATAAAACAAGAAATAGATAAAATTAAGTCTGGAAAATTTGATAAAGTTGATAATCCAATTAAGAATGCTCCTCATACAGATTTGGAGCTTGCTTCAAATGACTGGAAACATAAATATTCTAGAGAAGAAGCAGCCTATCCAGCTAAATTTTTAAAGTTAAATAAATTTTGGCCACCAGTTGCACGAGTAGATAATGTTTATGGAGATAAGAATATTTTTTGTACTTGTCCTAGTATGGATGAATTTAAAGAAGATGCAGCATAATTAATGAAAGTAGCTGTAATCGGCTCAGGTATATCAGGCTTAAGCGCAGCTTATTATTTATCAAAAAATCATCAAGTAGATCTTTTTGAGAGGGAAGATCATTTTGGAGGTCACTCTTATACCGTTGACGTAATTCTTAACAAAAAAAAAATATCTGTTGATGTAGGATTTATTGTATTTAATCATCAGACATATCCAAATTTAATAAATTTTTTTAAAGAAATTGATATTGAAATCGAAAAAAGCGATATGTCATTTTCTGTTTCTGTAGAAGACTCCAATTATGAGTATTGTGGCAAAGGTTTATTGGGTATCTTCGCTAATAAATCTAATTTATTAAATATTGAATTTATCAAAATGTTTTTTGATATTTTAAAATTCTACAAAACTTGTGATAATATTTCAAAAATTGATCAAAAAATAACTTTAGATGATTTTTTAAAAAAAAATAAATGGTCAAGAAGTTTTATCAATTATCACATTATACCAATGGTATCTGCGATTTGGTCTATGCCGCCCTACGAGGCAGGGAAAATGCCTATGAGTTTTTTTTTAAAATTTTTTCAAAATCACGGCTTATTTAAACTTAAAAATAGACCTCAGTGGTACACGGTTGCTCAAAGAAGCAGGACATATGTCAATAAAGTTTTATCTCTAATCAGTGGACAACACTATAAAAATTATAAAATTAAATCTATTAAAAGAAACTCATCTGGATTACATGTCTTTTATGGTGGCAATAATGAATTTTTTCATTATGACAAGGTTGTTCTTGCAACTCATGCAAATGAGGCATTGAATTTGATAGACAATCCTTCAGATGAAGAAAAAAATATTTTATCAAATTTTAGTTACAGAAAAAATTTGGCAATATTGCATACAGATGAAAATATGATGCCTAAAAATAAAAATGTATGGTCCTCATGGAATTCTTTTGTTGATAAAAAGGATATGAATAAAAATTCGCTTTCATACTGGCTAAATCTTCTTCAAAACTTAAAAAATGAAAAAAATATATTTTTGACCTTAAATCCTTTACGAAAAATATCTGATGATAAAATTTTAAAAAAAATTAATTTCACACACCCCTATTATGATCAAAATGCTTTAGATAATCAAAAAAATATAAAAAACATTCAAAATAAAGAAAATATATTATTTTGTGGAAGTTATTTCGGTTACGGTTTTCATGAAGATGGCATAAAATCGTCAATTGAAATGCTGAAAAACTTAAATGACTAGTTCAATTTATAATGGCACAGTTATTCACAAAAGATTTAAACCTAAAAATCATTTTTTTAAATATAATGTATTTTCATTACTCATAGATTTATCAGAGTTAGACCGGCTAGATAAAAATATTAAATTTTTTTCGTTTAACAAATTTAATTTAATTAGTTTTTTTGAAAAAGATCATGGGAGTAGAGATGGAACTTCACTAACCTTATGGGTAAAAAAAAATTTAGATGAAAATAAAATCAGCTCAAAAAATATTAGAATAAAACTTTTATGCTATCCAAGAATTTTTGGATATGTTTTTAATCCTCTTAGTGTTTTTTTTATCTACGACATTAAAGATAAATTAATATCTATTTTATACGAAGTTAAGAATACATTTGGTGAACAACATACTTATATTTTTAAAGTTAAAGACGATTCTAAACTTTTTCAACATAACTGTCCAAAAAAATTTCATGTGTCACCATTTATAGAAATGAATTGTAATTATTTTTTTAAAATTTTAAAACCGAGTGAAAAAATATCTGTCATTATAGATCAATACCAATCAAATGAAAAAATCTTATATGCATCTCAGGATGGAATAAGGAAAGACTTAAATAGTAGAGAATTATTAAAATCATATATAAAACACCCACTTATGACTTTTAAAATAATATCTGCGATACATTTTGAAGCGTTTAAATTATGGACCAAAGGTATTAAATTTATTAAGAAAAAATTAAAAATTAAAAATAATACTACCTTTGAACGTTAATGAATTTAAATATTGTGTCAGATAAAATCGTCTTTAGAATTTTAAAAGATATAAAATTTGGTCATTTGGAGCTAACTAACCACGATGGTAAAACTTATAATTTCGGGAACATCAAAGACTCTTTAAAGGCAAATATAAAGATAAAAAATAAAAACTTTACGTCTAGTTTAATTAAAGCAGGTAGTGTGGGTCTTGCAGAGTCCTACATGAACGACGATTTTGAAACAAATAATTTATCTAATTTGATAGAGATTACCGCAAGGAATATTAAACAAATTCATAAATTTTCTGGATTGTTAGATCTTTCTTTAATTAATTATTTGAAAAATATTTTCATTAAAAATACGAAAAATAGAAGTAGAGCAAACATTTCAAAACATTATGACCTTGGAAATGAATTCTTTTCTTTATGGTTAGATAAAACATTAACTTACTCAAGTGCGATATTTGATGAAAAGAACAAAGATTTATCTGATGCTCAAAATAATAAATATCAAAAATTAATAGATTTAATTAAGCCTGGAATTGGAGATAAAGTCTTAGAAATAGGTTGTGGCTGGGGAGGATTTGCTGAGTATCTTGGAAAAAAATATGATGTTAAATTAGATTGTATTACAATTTCAAAAAAACAATTCGAGTATGCTAAAGAAAGAATTCATAAATGTGGGCTAAATGAAAAAGTCAACATTGAAATAAAAGACTACAGAGATCTAAAAGACAAATATAATTCTATTGCTTCTATAGAAATGATTGAGGCGGTAGGTCAAAATTATTTGGAGGGTTACTTTAAAACAATTAAAAATAATTTATCAAGCAACGGAAGTGCCGCTATTCAAGCAATAACTATTGATGATAATCTTTTTGACAGGTACAAATATAAACAAGATTTCATTCAAAAATATATTTTTCCCGGTGGTTTTCTTCCAAACAAAGGGAGTATTAATAGATATGTTTCAAATAATGGTTTAACTATAAAATCTTACGAGTCTTACGCGGATCATTACTCAAATACATTAGCTATTTGGAGAAATGAATTTAACAGGAAATGGGAGCTAATTAAGAAACAAGGATTTGATTTAACATTTAAAAGAATGTGGGAATTTTATTTATCTTATTGTGAAGCAGGCTTTAAGTCTAAAAATATTGATTTAATTCAATTTTCTATACAAAATAAATAATAGAAGAGACAATGCGCGATATTAAATTTTTTAAATCAATTTTATTGATAATTTCTATATTCTTAATTACAAATTGTTCAAATAATTCAATGAAACCAGAGGACTTTATAAATAAAAAACCTAGATTAATAATTGAGGAATACTTATCAGGGAATGTAAAAGCTTGGGGTGTTTTACAAAACAGATCCGGGAAAGTTATAAGACAGTTCTCAGCAGATTTAGATGGTAAATGGAATGGTAATCAATTAATTCTTGATGAAAAATTTAATTGGGATGATGGTGAAATTCAGACAAGACAATGGCAAATTATTAAAATTGATGAAAATAATTATGAAGGTACAGCTGGAGATGTAGTGGGTAAAGCAAAGGGATATTCATATGGTCCGGCGTTTAAATTTGAATATGTTTTGTTAGTTCCTGTAAAAGGCAAACAAATGAAAATTACTTTCGATGATTGGATTTTTAAACAAGATGATAGGGTTGCTATAAATAAAGCAACAATGACTAAATTTGGTTTTAAAGTAGCAGAATTAACAGTCGTTTTTGTTAAAGACTAATTTTTTTTCTGATACTTTGTCATTTTACCTATCAGACCAAAATATAATTTACTAGGCAAAAAACTAAAAAATTTAAGTATTAATGTTAAAGATTTTGGAAAATGAATTTCAAAGATATTTTTATTTACCAATCCATCATATATTTTATCAGCGGCATACTCTGCAGTTTTTAAAAAAGGCATTTTAAAATCATTTTTATCAGTCATAGGAGTTTTGATAAAACCAGGTGAAACTAGACAGACGCGTACATTTGAACGACCAAAATCAAAATATAAACTTTCAGCTAAATTATTTAAAGCTGATTTTGATGGGCCATAACCTGTCGAATTAGGTAGTCCTCTATAACCTGCTATAGAGGAAACTATAGCAATTTTTCCACCTTTTTTATTTTTAAAATATTCCTCTACAGCCTTAATACTATTTAATGTTCCAAAAAAATTAATCTTAAATACATCTTCAATCTGTTCAACATCGATATCTTTTTCTTTTTTAGGATTCCAAGTGCCAGTAGAAAAAAAACAAATATCAATATCTTCAAATTTTTTCTTAATTTCTTCAAAGACTTCTTTGCATCTTGATTTATCTGTGACATCTAATGGAAATGAGGTGATATTTGCATTAGTATCAGCTATTTCTTTTAGAAGACTCTCTCTCCTAGCAGATACTGCAACATTCCAACCTTTATTAGCAAATTTTAATGCAAGCGCTTTACCAATACCTGTGCTTCCACCTGTGATCCAAATTGTTTTTTTATTCATTTTTTAAAGATATATAATACCTTTATGCTTAAAAATAAAATTTTATCATTTATTCTTTTTTTTATAGTAACCTTTTCAGCCTCATTCATTGGTGGTGCAGTATCAATTAATTTAAAAGAACCGTGGTATTCAACGCTTATTAAATCAAGTATAAATCCACCAGATTGGGTTTTTGCTCCTGTTTGGACTATTTTATACCTTATGATGACTATTGCAGTTTGGAACTTCTGGCATAGTAAAAATCGAGACATGAATACAGTTTATATTTATTTCATTCATATAATTATAAATACAACTTGGAGTATTGTTTTTTTTGCATTGCACAAAATATTTTTAGCTATGTTAGTTTTAATAACATTAATAATATTTATTTTTTTGTTAATCATTAGATTTAAATCTGTTAACAAATTAAGTTACTATTTAATGATTCCCTATTTACTTTGGTGTTTCTATGCACTATTTCTTAATATTAACCTTGTGGTATTAAATTAAAATATGAATGATGTTGTGATAGTTGGTGGGGGTATTATTGGTGCAGCAACTGCTTATTTTTTGTCAAAAGAAGGTAGAAAAGTTAAAGTTATTGAAAGGGATCCAAGCTATAAGTCAGCATCATTTCCATTATCATTAGGTGGTTTTAGAAGACAATTTTTTCAAAAAGAAAATATTCTATTAGGAAAATTTGCAAGAGATTTCATTTTTCAAATTCCAGAATTACTCAAGACTGAAAAAAACCCAAATCCTACAGCAAGCATGGTGCCCAACGGTTATCTATTAATGTTCGGACCAGAACATGCAAAAGAACAATATAAGGCTCTAGAAAATCATCAGGAATGTGAAGCTGGTACAAAAAATATTAAAGGTTCTCAGTTATCAAAACATTTTCCTTACATAAATGCTGATGGAATAGAAACAGCTACGTTTACCGATAATCAAAGTGAAGGTTGGATAGATCCCTTTATGTTTCATAACGCGTTAAAAAGTAAAGCTATCGAACTTGGAGCAGAATTTATCAAGGGAAATATAAAATCTCTTTCAGAAATAAAAGCCAAAACTATTATTTCTGCAGCCGGTTGTTGGACTAAAGAATTACTTGAAGATATTCCAGTAGAACCACAAAAACACACTGTATTTAGGGTTAAGTGCCCCAAACATATTCCTGAAATGCCTTTAACTGGGGATTTACCATCGGGAGTTTATTGGAGACCTGAAGGAAAAGAATATTTAGCAGGCTCACCAAAATCGGTGTTTGATGCAAAAGATTTAGAACCTGCATGGGATGATTTTGAGGAATTAGTTTGGCCTGCACTTGCAAATAGAATTCCAATTTTTGAGGAATTAAAATTAACAGGAGGATGGGCAGGATATTATGATTGTAACAGATTAGATAATAATGCTGTTGTGGGCAAACATCCAAAATTTGATAATGTTTATTTAGCTACAGGCTTTACAGGTAGAGGATTGATGCAAGCACCTGGTATAGGAAGAGCTTTAACTGAATTAATAACAACTGGTGCTTACCAGTCAATTGATATTTCTAATATGGCTGTCGAGAGAGTTCTCGGAAAAAAAGCACGACCTGAGCCTTATGTTCTTTAATTAAGTCCCACAAAAAGTTTTATATTCTTTGTTATTCTCATTTGGAATTTGATACTTATACGTATTTTTCTGTTCTATGTAAGGGGTTTTTAAAATTTCTAAAAACTCAAAAAGCATTTTAAAGTTATTTTTATTTGCCAGATCTAAAGTTTCTTCTACTTTATTATTTCTTGGGATTACAAGGGGGTTGACTGTTCTCATCAATGTCATACTTTTTTCATTAGAACAATTATTTATTACCAGCCTTTCATTCCATCTCTTTTTCCAATCTTTAAAAAATTTATCTTGAAATTTTTCTTCTTCTCGAACCTTAAATCTCATCAAATGACAAAAAGTATTTGTGTAGTCAACTTTTTTTTGATGCATCCACGTTAATAAATCTAAAATTAAAGTTTTATCTGTACTGTGATTTCCAAGTAAACCAAGTTTTTTTCTCATCATTTTAAGCCACTTTTCCTCATATTTTTTTTCAAAAGTATTAATTATTTCAGTAGCCATCTCGATTGCCTTTTTTTGATTTTCATCGATCATAGGTATTAGACATTCTGCAAATCTTGATAAATTCCACTTCGTAATAATTGGTTGGTTGCAGTAAGCATATCTTCCCATATGATCAATAGAACTAAAAACAGTTTTCGGATCATACGTATCCATAAATGCGCATGGGCCATAGTCAATTGTCTGTCCTGATACTGACATATTGTCCGTGTTCATAACTCCGTGTATGAAACCCACTCTCATCCAGTTCACTACTAGATCAGTTTGCTCATTCATAAGATTAATTAAAAGATCTATTGCTTTATTTTTTGAATTTATCAGTTTTGGGTAATGTCTATTAATTACATAATTCAATAATAGCTCTAATTCATCTTTTTTGTCTCTTGCTGCAATATATTGAAAAGTTCCAACCCTAATATGACTTAAAGCCACTCTAGTTAGAATAGCACCTTCCAGTAAACTATCTCGCATTATTTTTTCACCTGTCTTCGCCACGGCTAAACTTCTTGTTGAAGGAACGTTGAGATTATGCATTGCTTCACTTATGATATATTCTCTTAACATTGGAGCTAACGCAGCTCTACCATCACCATTTCTTGAGAATGCTGTTTTCCCAGAGCCTTTAAGTTGAATATCGTATCTTTTGTTGCTGCTAGTTATATGTTCACCAATTAATATTGCCCTACCATCACCAAGCATTGTAAAGTGTCCAAACTGATGACCCGCATATGCTTGAGCGATTGTATTACTACCTTCAGGAAGGGTGTTTCCTGTAAATAAAGATGATAGCTTGGCTATATCAATCTTTGTTAGATCTAGATCTAATTCTTTGGCTAAACTTTTATTAATAATTACTAATTCAGGATTCTTTACAGCTACAGGTTTAATATGTTCCTTAAAAGCATCAGATAGTCTTGAATAAGAATTATCAAAATTCCAATTAATATTTCTTTCCATAGAAACTATTGACTCCAAATTTTTTTTAAAATTTCTTCTCTACCACAAGCTTTTTTGTATTTCAAATACCTTTCTAGTTTAATCTTATAAAAGTCTTGGTGATAATCTTCAGCTTTATAAAATTTTTCAAAACCTCGAATGTACGTAACAACTTTTTTGTTAAATCGGTTTTCTAATCCTTTAATTTCTTTTTCTATCAATTTCTTTTCATTAGTATTTTGATAAAATGCAACTGATCTGTAACTATAACCTTTGTCACAGAACTGTCCGTAAGAATCAAATGGATCTATATTAATCCAAAAATTTTCTAGTAATTCTTCATATGAAATAATTTTTTTATTATAAACAACTTCTACAACTTCAAAGTGACCAGTATTTCCGTAAGTTACTTCTTTGTATGTTGGGTTCTCAGTAACTCCACCCGAATAACCTGAAATTACTTCTTCTACACCGCTCAATTTTTCAAAAGACTCTTCCATACACCAAAAACAACCACCAGCGAAATATGCTTTATCTTTTTGAGCTGAGTGGGAAAAATTAATATTGGTAAGAATTATAAAAATTATTATAAAGTATCTCATCAAATATCATAAACAAAATATTTATGATAAGTCTATTATATTAAAGGTAGCTACTTTTGAGTAGGCTACCTTTAATAACTTAATTTACGAATTATTTTTTTTGGTATTTCGCCGCTTCTTCAGATCCACCAGTAGCTGAGCCTTTACTGTATGAGTGAGCACCCATACCAGCTAATTGACCATCTTTGACAATTAAATACTGATTTCTAATTTCTTTGCCATCGAAGAAACATTCTAAAATCTCTCTAACACCATCCGCATATCTTGATTGTGCAGTTAAAGATGTGCCAGAAGTGTGAGGTGTCATACCGTGGTTTGGCATACTTCTCCAAACGTGATCATTTGGTGCAGGTTGAGGAAACCAAACATCACCAGCATAACCACTTAGTTGACCACTCTTTAGAGCTTTTGCAATTGCATCTCGATTACAAATTTTTCCTCGAGCTGTGTTAACAATGTAAGCGCCCTTTTTCATTTTACTTATCATTGCATCATCAAACAAGTTTTCTGTTTCTGGATGAAGCGGACAATTGATTGTTACAACGTCACAAACTTTAACCATTGACTCTACAGTTTCATGAAATGTTAAATTGAGTTCTTTCTCAACACTCTCAGGCAATCTGTGTCTATCAAAATAGTGTAAATGCGTATCAAATGGTTTCATTTTTCTTAAAGCATCCAATCCTATTCTTCCTGCTGCAACAGTACCAATATGCATACCTTCAACATCATAAGATCTTTGAACAGCATCAGCAATATTCCAACCACCTTCGTTTACGATTCGGTGTTGATTATGATAATCTCTAACCATAGAGACAATCATCATCACAATATGTTCAGCAACTGATCTTGAATTACAATAAGTTACTTCAACAACATCAATTTTGTTATCCATTGCCGCTTGCAAGTCAACGTGGTCTGATCCAATTCCAGCTGTTATTGCCATTTTTAAATTTTTAGCTTTAGCTATTCTTTCTTTAGTTAAGTAGTAAGGAAAAAAAGGTTGGGATATGACGATATCTGCATCAACTATATGTTTGTCAGCTTCGCAACCATCTCCATCTTTACTATTTGTAACAACAAATTCATGTCCGTTACTTTCTAAAAATTTTCTTAAACCAAGTTCACCAGATACACATCCTAGTAACTGACCTGGTGTATAATCTCTTTCTTTAGGTGAAGGAAGTGTCATACCATCAGGATACTTATCTATTTTTGGTAGTTCTGATAAAGCGTAGGATTTTGGCATTCCTCCTTTAGGATCATCATACAATATGCATAATATTTTCATTAAATCTCCTCTGTAATTAAAATTTAAATTGCCACATCTAACCCTATTTTTAAGGATCAAGCAAATAAATTATTTTTTACTTGGGTATATTTTTTTTAAAATAAAACGATTAATTACTATCGCAAAAACAATAATTATTACTGAACCAATTATTACTGGGTTTAAAAGATAATCAAATGAGACGCTGCCAATTATAATAATAATTGGGTTTCCCCCTGCGGGTGGGTGAGTAACATTAAACAATATCATTAAGCCAACACCCAAACCCACAGCTAAAGGGATTGTCAAAAATATTGGAAGTGGAATTAGATTTAGAAAAAACAATCCCACTAAAGCAGTTATAAAGTGTCCAAAAAAAACATTTTTGGGTTGAGCGAATGGACTTTCAGGATATCCGTATAACAAAACCATCGATGATCCAAAAGAGGCTAGTAAAAAAATACCTAATTCAGTTTTGTAAGTTAATCCAGTTAGTATTCCAATTGTAATTACCGAAAATAAACCGGCTAAAAAAGATTGTTTAATATTACCCATTATAGCTAGTCTGATACTATTTTTTTTAAAGCTTTAAAAGGTAATAATATACAATCTTTTCGGGCAAAGTTCTCTTTTGTAAATAAATTTGAAAACAATTTTAGATTATTATTAAAAATTTTTTTATCTTTACCGAAGAATAATTTTGCCTCATCACATAACTTATCAATTTTATCTTTTTTGCTATTTATAGAAATTTTTGAAAGTAAACTCGCGGATGCCTGACAATATATACAAGAGGCTGTTTGATAACCAAAATTAACTATCTTTTCCCCTTTTATTATCAATTTTATTTTAATTTCATCTCCACATATAGAATTTTTTAACTTTGAGTAGTGAGTATGATTCTTAATATCCTTATTATTTCTCGAATTAGCTGCGATGTTTATTATTTCTAAATTCATATAATTGCTTATATATATTATAAGTATAAACCTTACTGTTTACCTTTTAAATATTAAAAAACGTCAAAAAAAGAAAAAATCTTTTTCCACAACATTTATTTTTGTTGTAGTTGAAATTAAATAGAATTAAATACCAATAAATGTTAGAACTTAAAAATGAAAAAATAGCAGTCCCCATTGTATTATTTGCTGGTATTATCTGGTCATTTGGTCCGTTAGTAGTAAGATATATGGATGACCCTAATTTAGTGCCGTGGCAGTATATCTTTGTACGTGGTTTAACAATTTTTACTCTTTTAAATCTTTATTTATATTTTGAGGAAGGTAAAAATTTTTACAAAAATTATAAAAAAGTAGGTAAATCAGGATTAATTGGCGGTTGTGGATTAGGAGTGGCAATGATCTCATTTATTTACTCTATAACTAATACTAGCGCAGCTATCACTTTACTATGCTTGGCTGCGATGCCATTTTTTACCGCTCTACTTGCATTCCTTTTTTTAAAAGAAAAAATTAGTTTAAATGTATGGATTTCAATATTTATTGCAACAATAGGAATTGTAATTATGGCTGTTGGAAATAATGAAAAAAATTCGATTGTAGGATTTATTTTTGGTATTACCTCCTCTATTGGTTTTTCAATATTTTCTGTGACTTTAAGATGGAGAAAAGAAACACCAAAATTTACTACTGTAGCTATTGCTGGTTTATTTTGTTTTGTCATAGCTGCTTCAGTAATTCTTATGAAAAACCAGCCATTTTTCTCTACAAGTTATAATTCTTCTATGTTCTCACTGCATGGCACTTTGGTTTGTTTGGGCATGATTTTGTATGCAATTGGATCCAAAGCAATTCCTGCAGCTGAATTAACTTTACTTTCATTGACAGAGGTAATTGGTGGAATTTTTTGGGTATGGCTTCCTTTATTTGGAATTAATGAGGTACCTAATACAAACACTATAGTGGGTGGATTTTTTCTTTTTATTTCACTTTTTTATTACAGTTTAATTATGAGATGGAATAAAAGATATATAGCATTAAATTAAAATTTCATTGAAAAAAAAATATTATATCACTAATTATTTGATGAAATGGAAAAAAAAACAGTAGTAAATAGTTGGAATGAGTGGGATCCACTAAAACATGTAATAGTAGGTAGGGCGGATGGCACTTGTATACCTGCACCAGAGCCAGCTTTAGACGCAAAAGTTCCAGAAGACTCGGATATTAAAAGAAAGTTTGGTCCAAGAACGAAAGATACTGTCGACAAAGCAAACCAACTTCTAGATAATTTTTCAAATGTTTTAAAAAAAAGGGGTATCAAAGTTGATAGACCAGAACCAATTAATTTTAATCAAAAAATCTCTACTCCAGATTGGAAAGCCGAAACAATGTTTGGTTGTATGCCCCCAAGAGATGTTCTTCTTACTGTGGGAAATGAAATCTTAGAAGCTACAATGAGTTATAGATGTAGATGGTTTGAGTATTTATGTTATCGACCTATATTAAAAAAATATTATGAGGAAGATTTAAATATGAGACATGAGTCTGCTCCTAAGCCGAGATTGACTGATGCTGATTATAGAAAAGATTATTTGTCTGATAAAATCGGTATACAAAAAAGACTTAAATGGACCGAAGAAAAATTTTTTGTAACTACTGAGGAAGAGCCATTATTTGATGCTGCAGATGTTCTAAGATTTGGAAAAGATTTAATTGTTCAACATGGATTTACTACAAATTTAAAAGGCATAGATTGGTTGAAAAGACATTATAAAGATCATAGAGTTCACGCTGTTAACTTTCCAGGGGACCCGTATCCAATACATATAGATGCCACTTTTACCCCAATTAAAGAGGGATTAATAATTAATAATCCTCAAAGAAGGTTACCTAAAGAACAAAGACAACTTTTTGAGAAAAATGGGTGGGAAATAATTGATGCTGCTCAACCCGCTCACAATGAACCGCCGCCTCTTTGTTATTCCTCAGTTTGGCTCTCAATGAACGTACTAGTTTTAGATCCAAAAACAGTCTGTGTAGAAAAAAGTGAAAAATATCAAGCAGAACAACTTGATAAATTAGGAATGGAAGTTATCCCAATTGATTTAAGAGATGCATATGCATTTGGAGGCGGACTTCACTGTAGTACAGCGGATGTATTTAGAGAAGGAAATTTAAAAGATTATTTTCCGAAACAATAAATAAATTAATTTTATTTAGTTTTCTTTTGATTTGTCAATATTAAATTTTTTTAATTGGCTCAAAGAACTTTTAGTATTATTATCTAAATTGTCAAATTTAGCACGTCTTTCCATCTCTTTTTGTAATAACTTTTGTTCTCTTCTCATTTCTTCTTGTTCTTTTAGTTTTTGATCTCTATCAAATTTCTCTTCCCACTCCCTAATTTTTATATATTCAATTTCTTTCTCTTTATCTATCTCTTCTCTCAATTTTTTTAATTCTCTATTTTTACGTCTTTGTTCTTTAAGATCTCTTTGATGTAATTCATCTGCTCTTACTTTTAAGTCTATATCTTTTCTATTTTGTTCTTCTTCTCTAATCTTTAATTGTTTTTCTTTTTCTCTCAACTCTTTTGCTACCAGAACTAATTCCTCATCTTTTCTTACTAATCTTTCACTTTCAATTTTTTGTTTTTCGTCTTTAAATTTTATTTCTTTTTCTTTTAATCTAAGCTCATCTTCACTTACTTTTAGTTTATTACTTTCCTTAATTAATTTGTCTTCCCAGGCTTTTAAATCTTTTTTTTCTTTTAAAAGTGAATTTCTTTCCTCAAGTTTTTGTAATTTTATTGCCCTAATTTTGTTTTGTTCTTTATTTTTTTTATAATTTGATATTGCAGAGGTAATAGATTTTGTAGTAAAGGAAGCAATTTTTGACAGTCCATGCTTTTCTTTACTTGTTCTAGTTCGAATTTTTTTTTTTGTTTTCATTTGTAAAAAGTTTATTTCACTAGAGAAATAATTATTATTCAATAAAAAATTTAAAAATATTATTTAAATTAAGCTTTTAAAGCTACAACCTGAAAGGGATAATTAATTTAGCTCACTATCTGTTTTAACCTGTTCATCCTCTTTTTTATATTTTACGCCTTTTCTTTCAAGTATTTCTTTAACCTTGTCAGAATAAGGTTCTTCAATGTGTTCTGTCGATGGATTTAGCTCAATTCCAGCTGGTGTAATTGTTTGGGGCATTGCTACAAATTGAGAGTCAGGATTTTCAACAGTTTTTCTTACTTTCATTCTATACATCCCAAAAAAACCAATCACTGAATGAAAAAAAAATAAAAAAACAAAAAATCCATTTGGACCAACCAAATCCATGAATATTGAGCATAAAAACGGACCACTCATTGCACCTAAACCAAATACAAATTGAAGACCTGCACCAGCAGCTACAAATTTTTCTTTTGGAATAAAATCATTAGTGTGTGCCAGAATTAAGGAAAACATTGGCAAACTACAAAAAGAAAAAAGAACCAAGAAAATATAAAACCATGTTTTACTCGTTGCAAGTCCACCCGGTAAATACATCTGTCTAGTAACTAAAATCGTCATAATTGCAAAAGCTGCTGCGCTAAAAGTTGCAAAAACTATTACTTTTCTTCGATCGTAAATATCCGATATTTTTCCAACCGGAAATTGAGAAATAGCGCCAGATATCGCCAGTAGAAATGTTACTATCGAAATTTCTAATATCGTAAAATTCATTGAAGTCGCGTACACAGCTAATAGAGTAAAAAGTGCTGCCTGTATAGTTCCATAAAAAAAAGAGCTTACTATCCCAAAAGGTGATGACTCATATAAATCTTTGAGTGTCATAACTTTAATTCTTTTAAATGTAGGTGGTTTTTTTTTGGTGAGCAAAATAGGAATTAAAGCAACCGATGTAATTACAGAGACTAGAATAAAAGGCTGGAAGTTTAGAGGACTACTAAAATTTAGTAAAAACATCCCAATTCCCATTGTTCCATAAAGTACGACCATGTAGATTGACAGAACACTTCCTCTATTTTTGTTACTTGATCTATCGTTAAGCCAGCTTTCTGCAACAGTATAGATACAAACCATACTTATCCCAGTCAGAACTCTTAAAAAAAACCATACCAAAGGATTGACAATTATCGAATGGATTAAAATGACCAAAGATGACAATGATGCAAATGCCGCAAAAACTCTTATATGTCCTACTCTGGATATAATATTAGGAATAGTTGCTGCACCTACAAAATATCCAACAAAATATCCAGACATCATGAAACCAGTTGAGGTTAAACTAAATTCTTCTTGCACTGCTCTTACTCCTAAAAGAGATCCTTGAAAGCCATAGGCCATCATAATACATCCCATACCCAAAAACAGCGCCCAAGAACTTTTTAAAACTTTATTCATAAATAGCTGTAACTATTCGCGATGTATTACTAAATCAAGTCTTAAATGTAACAATCTTAATTTTTTCTTAACTTTAAAAAAGAATGTATTGCAATAGTGGTAATTATAATTGCACCGCCTTGGAGTGTTTCTATACTAGGTTGCTCTTTTATGATAACCCAGACCCAAATAGGGCCAACAATAGTCTCTAATAGAAAAAAAAGATTAACCTCAGCCGCGGGTATAAATCTTGGGGCAATAGTCACCAATACAAATGGTATTGCAACACATAAAATACTCATTAAAGGAACAATAAATAAATCTGTGTCTTTGAGTACAAAACTTTCTATAAAAAATAAAGCAAAAGAGGCAACAAATAATTTACCTATTACAGCTGCAGGTACTAAGTTTTTTGTTTTGGCAGACCTAATTGTAATAGCTCCTATGGCCAAACCAAAAGCAGTTATAAAACCTAAAACATCCCCATAAAAATTTCCTACTTTTAGAGAGTCGAAAAAAATATAAACTATAGCAAAAAAAGTAATTATTATAGAAATCAATGTTTTACGATCTGGTGGCTCTTTTAAAAAAATAGCACCAAGAATTGCAGATAACATTGGTGCGGTTGCGATCATAACAAGAGTATTTGCAACATTCGTATTTTGAATTGAAACAACAAAAGTAATATTCGTAATACTAAAAGTTGTGATATAGATTATTCCGTGAAAACCAGAGTTAAAAAGAATCTTAAAAAAATTTAATTTGTAAATTAACAACATTATAAAAAAAACGGTAAAAAAAGGTATGATACCTCGATAAAAAACTAGGCCCCAAGTATCAAGATTTGAAAGTCTTATAAATAATGAGTCTGGTGTAATAAACATTACAGCTACAAAAGCAAGCAAAGAGCCTTTTTGCTGGTCTGTTAAATTTTTCACACTTTAAGCTCTTTCCAAAAAGTTTTAGCAAGATTAATTTTTGAAAGATCATAATAAGTTTTTAACCCAGTAGGAGATGTAATATTGATATCACCGTTAAGCTTTTGATCAATAAAATCGATACCAGCAAAAAAAATATTATTTTTTTTTAGATCTTTTCCAACAATATTTGAAATTTTTTTTTCATTTCTTGTCAAATTAATATTTACTGGCTTAGCGCCTTTACTCATATTGCTCAAAAAAGACCCTTTTTTAGGAATTCTAGATATAGCTCCGCATACCTTGCCATTAATTATAAACACCCTTTTATCACCATTTTTAATTTTAGGTAAAAATTTTTGACACATGACATAACCATGCTTTTTAATAAATTTAATTATAAATTTGGATCTAAAAATTTTGATAAGATGAATATCGTTGCCACTGAAACTGTGGATTGGTTTTATAACAATTTTCTTATTTTTATTGAAAAAACTTCTAACTTGATGGATATCCTGAGTAAATATTGTTTTAGGCATAAATTTTTGAAAGCTAGTGGAATAAAGTTTTTCAGAAACATTTCTAATTGAAGTTGGATCATTAATAATTTTAACTTTATTCTTAATAGTGTCTAAAATATAGGTTGATGAGATGTACTCTAAGTTAAAAGGAGGATCTTGCCTAATTAAGACATATTTACACTTGGAAAGATCCAATTTTTTACTTTTTAAAATTTTAAAAAAGCTTTTTTTTTTATATTCAAATTTAATAAAAAAACCATTTGCCAAAACTTTTGAATTTATTATTGATAAATTTTTTGGCTCATAATAAAAAATTGAGTAGTTTTTTTTCTGAATCTCATTTGCTAAAAATATAGTTGTATCTGTTAAAGGGTTGAGTCTCGTTGGATGGTTTCCCTGAATAGCTACTATTTTATTTGTCATATAGTACATTTAAATCTTCATTTTTTGAAAATTTACTTATCATATGATCAGCATTTGTTGTTCTATTATTGATGATTTTTTTTAAATGGCTTAAAAATATAACTTCATTCCTTCCACCTTTATTAAGAATGTCCCTTTTTTCAAGTCCTTTTTTTGATAAATCTAATAAAGTTGACGACCAATAAAAAAGATCTTTACCCATTAATTGAGTATTGAAACCTTTATGAGGTGCTTCTAAATAAGCATTAATGATTTTATCTTTATCCCACTTAGAGACTAATTCATAAATTTCATTCAGATTTCCGTAAAGTATGCCAACAAAAAAAGCTGGACCTGAACACAAGCAATCCCATCCGCAAGTATCCATAGACCTTATCTCTATATATTTTTTTAATCTATTCTCTGTAAATATTGTGCTTAAATGAATAGACAAATCCTTTTCAGAAGGGGGTCTGTTATTGATTTCCTTTATTTCTCCATTCATAAAATCACCAAATTTATAATTTTTGCCAGAAATATATTTTAACCCGTCCTGAATAAATAAAATTGGAAAGTTGATTATAAAATCAGCATATTTTTCAAAATCTAAATCATCAAAAAATATTTTTGGCAATCCTCCTCTTGAAGTATTTTGCCAAACTTTAGAGCGATAAGATAAGTATTTTGTTCGTTTTTTTTCAACTATAGAAGAATTAGCAAATAATGCTATTGAGATTGGGACTACTGAATTAACAATTTTAAATTTTTTCATAAAATCTTCCTCTGAACTGTAGTCTAAATTTATTTGAGTCCCACAAGTTCTATACATCATATCCAAACTTAAGTTACCTCCCAAAGGCATGTCCTTGGTCATTAATTTATATCTTTGCTTCGGATTATTTGGTACTTCATTAAGTTTTGAGATTGGATCAAACCCAGCACTAACGATATTGATTCCAAGTTTTTTTGTAACTTGTCTCAATTCAAATAGATAATCTTGAGATTCTGCACAACCTTCATGAATGTTACTA
This sequence comes from uncultured Pelagibacteraceae bacterium, assembly GCA_902527635.1. Taxonomy (GTDB): domain Bacteria; phylum Pseudomonadota; class Alphaproteobacteria; order Pelagibacterales; family Pelagibacteraceae; genus Pelagibacter. Next base: position 61,869 of record CABZPS010000002.1, read on the forward strand.
AGTTTATCACCAGATAGCTCTATTTGATTACCTGGTTCTAAAGTGATATTTTTCCCGCCCTTATTAAGACCTATGATATTATCTTGTTCAAAAATTGGGTTCCAGCCAAATTCAACAAGTGCTGAAAACATATCTTTTGTTTTTAAATAGTTTAGTCTTTTATTACTTTTGTCATCAAATAAAAATTTTTCATGTTCAATACCAATTTTAAATTTTTTGGTTTCCTTAAAACCTGACTTAAAATACCTAATTATCTCATCTTTTGTATTAATCATGTAAATTTCAACTGTAATTTTATTTTAAATTTAAAGTAATGAATATGGTTTTCTTGAAAAAATTTTCTTAATCATTGGTTTAAAAAAATTAAGTGGAAGAGATTTATAATTGGGGTCAAATGAATTTTGATCGTATTTCTCACAAAAGTCTATAGTTGCTTGGTAGTATTTATGCCCCTTGTATTTATCTCTTTTATTTTTATCTCCACCTAAATGATGAGCATAATAAAACATTTGGAATTCTCCATGTTTTTCAACTATCCAATGTGTTCTCTCTGACACATAGGGTTTTAATATTGCAGCAGCATATTCAGAGTGATTCATTGGAGCAAGTTCATCTCCAATATCATGCAACAAAGCAGCTACAATCATTTCTTCACTTTCCCCATTCTTATATGCTCTAGTTGCACTCTGAAGTGAATGTTCCAGCCTTGAAATTTGATAACCCTCAAGTGTCTCGGTTAAACCTGACATAAACTTTAATATTCTATCCGCCGTTTTACTAGCATAATTTTTTTCATGTCTATCTAAAAAAAGATATTCATCTTTTGTCCCATTTTTCATTTCTGTAAAACTAACTTTTTTCATAAATTAATTATTCGATGCTGAACTTAGCAATGAAAGTTGTGTGATCTTATTATCTCCAAGTTCATCAACTGGTTTTACTGGATAATCACCGGTAAAATAATGGTCAGTCAATTGAGGATAAGTATCATTCCTCTTATCAAAACCTATAGCTCTATATAGTCCATCAATTGATAAAAAAGTTAAGGTTTTAGCACCAATATATTTACAAATTTCATCATTAGTTTTATTTGCCGCGAGTAATTCTTTCTTTGTAGGTGTATCGACTCCATAAAAATCTGGAAACTTTATTTCAGGACAAGCAATTTTCATATGAACTTCATTTGCGCCCGCGTCATAGAGCATTTTTATTATCTTATGAGAAGTAGTTCCTCTAACTAAAGAGTCATCCACGAGAATTATCTTTTTATTTTTAATAGTTGATTGGTTAGCATTTAATTTTAATTTTACCCCTAGACTTCTTATTTTTTGAATTGGCTCTATGAAAGTTCTACCAACATAATGATTTCTTGTGAGCCCTAATTCAAAGTTGGCACCAAGATACTGAGCAAAACCTAGAGCTGCGGCATTACCAGAGTCAGGGACTGGAACAACTATATCTGCTTTTAAATTACTTTCTTTAGCTAACTCTTTACCAAGATTTTTTCGATATTCGTAAGCACTCTTGCCATTCAAAATACTATCAGGTCTTGAAAAGTAAATATATTCAAAAACACACGGTCTTATTCTTCTAGGAGGAAAAGGTTTAATACTTTGAATCTTATTGTCATGTATTAAAACTATTTCTCCGTTGTCAACCTCTCTAATAAATTTTGCACCAATTATATCTAAAGCGCAAGTCTCTGATGAAAGAACATAGCTATTATTCAGTTTGCCAATCACAAGTGGTCTTATTCCATAAGGATCCCTCACACCTATCAATGAAGTTTGGGTCAACATGACCAAAGAGTAACCTCCTTGGATTTGAAATATCGCATCTACAATTTTATCGATAGTTTTTTTTCTCTTTGATCTAGCTATTAATTGAACAATAGTTTCGGTATCTGAGGTTGTATAAAAAATAGCACCCTCGTCGACTAATTTTTTTCTTAGTGAAATTGAGTTTGTAAGATTACCGTTGTGAGCAACACCAATACCGCCTGCATTAGTATCAGCAAAAAAAGGCTGTATATTTCTTAAAGTATTTTCACCAGTGGTACTATATCTATTATGGCCAATCGCATAATTTCCTTTCAATCTATTTAATATCTTTTCTTTATTGAAGTTATCTCCCACCAAACCAAATCTTTTTTCAGAAAAATAATGTGATCCATCAAATGTTACTATTCCACAACCTTCTTGACCCCTATGTTGAAGTGCATGCAAACCTAAAGCAGTTAGAGCTGAAGCGTCTTTGTTATCACTTATACCAAACACTCCACATTCTTCTTTAAGCTTTGGATTAAAGTTCCTTAATTTTTTCTTTAGAGTTTTGATAAGTTTTTTCATCTGGAAATTCTTTTAATAAATAATTACTACCTTTTTTCAAATATGGAAAGATGTATGATTTATTATGATTTATGGGCCATTTATCGTGATTATAAACAATATGTGCTGCAGAAAATATACAAACAGCGATTATGTAAGATCTTACGAATCCAAAAAAAAAACCGAACATCTTATCTAAATTCCCAAGTCCAGTATATTTTACAGCTTTACTAATCCCTTTGTTAACCAATAAGATGAAGAAAATTATTATTATAAATATACTTATACCCAGCACAATATCTAGAATATATTCATTATCTATAATATCTTTGACATATGGCTTAACTTTCGGAAAAATAATTAAAGTTAAGACATATGCTAATAACCATTTGGCCATAGTCAATAAACTTAATACGAAACCTTTTATATAGCATTTGATTAAAGATAATATTGTTATTATTAAGTAAACCAAATCTAAAATTGATATTGAATTATAAAACTCTTTTAAAAATTCCATTTTAAATTTTTACTTTTCAAAAGGTTTAATCAATAAGATTAAGGATGGCAAAAGGGTTAAAACAGATATCATCGCGAGTAACATCGCAATTCCTGTAAAAATACCAAAATAAATTGTTGGAATAAAATTAGATAAAATTAAAATTGAAAAACCAAAAACAATGGTGATTGACGTATTTAAAATTGCCTTACCGACTGTCGAATGACAAACTTTAATTGTTTCCTTATAATTATTCAGATTATTATATTCTTCTTTAAAACGATAAATATAATGAATACTATTATCAACGGCTATACCTATAGTTATAGCTGCTATGGTAATTGTCATCATATCTAAGGGAATACCAAGTAGACCAATAATTCCCAAGATAAAAAAGGCTGCTATAAAATTCGGAACCACACCAATCAGTGAGAGTTTTATATTTTTAAAAAGAATTAAAAACATCACAAAAATACCAATCATAACAAATCCGAGGGTCAAAATTTGTGATTTGAACAGACTTTGAAGTAAATTATTAAATAAAATCAAAACTCCGGCAAGTTTAAACTCTTTTTTTTCAAGTCCTAATTTTTTTTGTAAGTCATCATTTATTTTGTTTATTAAATCATTTCTTCTTAAGTCTTTTTTAGAGTCTATAATTCTGAGATTTATTCTAGCTTCATTATCCTTTATAGAAATATAAGGATCGACAATTTCTGTTTTAATACTTTCAGGAATTTTTGAATAAAGAACTCCCATTTCTAAAGTTCCCAATGGTTTATTATTATTAAGCAAAGTTGCAACATCAATAATTGAAGAAAAAGATAAAACCTTACCAATCTCTGGCAGGCTATCTAAATAATTGTGAACTGATTCAATTTTATCAATCTTATCTTTTGTGAACCAATATTTTTTTTCATCTTCTTCATTATCTTCATTTTCCCAATCTTCAAATTCATCATCGCTAGTCTCAGTTCTGTTTTTTGGGAATTTTAAAATTACTTCTAGCGGTGTTGTACCACCTAATTTTTCATCAATAAGTTTCATACCTTTATAAATTTCAGTCTTTTTACTAAAATAATTTATGAAACTATTTTCAACCTCAAGACGGCTAATGCCAATGATACTAAGTAAAATAACAATTCCAGTTAGAACAAAAATTGACTTTTGATAATCTTGTGAAAGCTTTGAAAGTAAAGATGTAATTTTAGATTTTTCATATTTAATAAAAGAAACACTTTTTTTTGGTACAAAATTAATAAGGGTTGGTAGTAATGTAAATGTAATACAAAATGAGATCACTAAACCCATTGTCATCATCCAACCAAAATCTATTATAGGTTTTATTTCACTAAAAATTAAAGACAAGAAAGCAATAATTGTTGTCATTACAGTATATAAGATTGGCCAAAACATTTTCTCAGTAGTTAAAATCAAAAGATCTAAAATATTTTTATTAGGAAAAATTTCTTTTAGTTGTAAAAAACGTGTGCTCATATGAATATTCATTGCCATAGTCAAAATTAACATTAGTGCAATAAAATTTGAGGAGATAACTGTTACTTTCCATCCTAACAACCCGAGCAAACCTGTCATTATGATTACTGAGAAAAAGCAGCTGCTTATTGGAACCAATATCCAAATTAATTTTCTAAAGATATACCATAGAGTTGCGATTATAAATAAAAGAACACCTAATCCAAAAACAACTATATCGCTTTTTATAAATGTCATCATATCATCTGCAATCATAGGTATACCACCCAAGTGAATCTTGCCTATATTTTCATAACTTTTAATTACATCTCTTATTTCAATAATATTTTTATGATTTTGTTTTTTTATTTGGTCTTTATAAATTTCAATTTCCTCTTTTGATCTATTTTTAATGTCATCTAAAGGCTTATTTTTTTTTAAATAAACAATGATACCACTAGTTTTACCGTCTTCACTAATAACGAAGTTTCTAAAAACTGGACTACTAATTATTTCTTTAAAACCTCTATCTTTATTTACATCTTCATCTTTAAGTGTTTTGAAATTTTCCAATCTTTCCTGTAGTGGAGCCTCTGAATTATTTAATAAGGGAATATCTAGCAGAGTAACCACACTATCTACCCACTCTAAACTTTGAATTTTATACTTTAAACTTAAGAGATTATTTATTGAGGTATCAGTAATCATACCTTCGTTTGGCGCATAAGTTAAAATTAAAAATTCTTTTGATCCGTAACGTTGATTTAGCTCTTGAAGATATTTAAGGTCAGGATCACCATCTATTAATAGAGTATCAGATGAGGCATCTAGCCTGAAGTTTTTTGAGTGATATCCAAAACTTATTAACGCTATTATTAAAAGAGCAAATATAAACTTAGGATTTTTAAGTATAAAATTTTGATAAAAATGGGTGAACATTAACCCTATTTATATTTTAATTTAAGTATTTTGAGTATCTTTAAATTTGGTAAACATAGCCTCGAACTCAAGCATTACATTTCCAGTTGGTCCATGTCTTTGTTTACCAATAATTATCTCTGCTAAATTTGATACTTCGTTCATTTTAGCTTGCCATTCCGCATGTTCTACTGTAGCTGGCCTTGGTTCTTGTCTTTCCAGATAATATGCTTCTCTGTAAACAAACATAACCACATCTGCATCCTGCTCAATAGAACCAGATTCTCTTAAATCGGCTAATTGAGGTTTTTTTTGATCTCTTTGTTCAACAGCTCTTGAGAGTTGAGATAAAGCAACAACTGGAACAGAAAGTTCTTTTGCAATGGCTTTTAAGCCTTGAGTTATTTCTGATATTTCTTGTACTCTACCATCTTTATTATTTATTGATCCTCTCATTAATTGGATATAATCAACGACAATCATATCTAGACCAAATAATCTTTTTATCCTTCTAGCTCTATTACTCATAGCCGCAATACTTATAGCTGGGGTCTCATCAATATACAAAGGAAGTTCTGTGATATTTTTCGAAGTTTCAATAAATTTGTCAAATTGCTCATCTGAAATTCTACCACGTCTTATATCATTTGATTTTATTCTTGATTGTTCAGCAAGTATTCTGGTTGATAATTGTTCTGAGGACATTTCTAACGAAAAAAAAGCAATTGATGATTTTCTCTGACTTGCTTGTAATTTTTGGGCGGCATAAAATGCAATATTAGTTGCTAAAGCAGTTTTACCCATAGATGGCCTACCAGCTATAATTATCAAATCAGACTGATGTAAACCACCCAGTCTATCATCAAGGTCTCTTAAACCAGTTGGCACTCCGACAATACCTTCTTCATTTTTATAAGCAGCTGAGGCCATATCGATAGTTTTTTTCATCGCTTCATCAAACTTAATTAATGATGTGTTAAAAGACCCTTTTTCTGCTAAGTCAAATAAGAGTCTCTCAGAATCTTCAATAATATTTTGACCACTTATATTTAAATCATTCATTTTGGCTGAGTCTATAGTTTGTTCTGAAATTTTTATTAGCTCTCTTCTAACAAACATATCATAAATTATTTTTGAATATTCAATAGCTTGTCTTGTAGAAGTAGAAAATTTTGTAATTTTTACAAGGTACTCAGGAATATTAATATCGTCTTTCTCTTTTTCAAAATAATTTTTAAGTGTGATTGGATTTGCTAGCAATCCTTTGTAAATGAGGTTTTCAACTGCATTAAATATTTTTTGATGCATGGGATCATAAAAATTTAGGCTAGAAATAATAGTATTAATTTCATCAAAAATTTCATTAGAAACTAGTATTGATCCTATTACTGATTGTTCTGCCTCTACATTGTTTGGTAATTCATTAAAGTTTTCCTTTAAAATACTTAAATTTTTTTCCATTAACATTTATAACAAATATTAGGATAAATTTTCTTTTTAAATTTGTTGGGGAAAAAATTGTATAATTATTGAATTGTATCTGAGGATATGACATTAATCATTATCTCAGCATCAACTTCTGGGTGTAAGCTTATTTTTACTTTAAATTTTCCAATTGATTTAATATCTTTAACAGGTTGTATCATTGAAGGTTTAACCTCTTGATTGTTTATTTCTTTGATAAGTTTTGATATTTCGGTAGGCTTCACTGAGCCATACAGTTCATTGTTTTCGGTGCAAAGCTTCTTGATTTTATATTCTTTTTTATGAATTTTTTCTGAAATTTTTTTTGCTTCTTGTTTTTTTTCATTATCTTTTTTTGAGAGCTCTATTTTAATTTTATCTACTTTAGAAATATTTTCTTTAGATGCGTATAATGCTTTTTTATTTGCAATCAGAAAGTTTCTAGCAAAACCTCTTTTAACTTCTATAATTTCACCTATAGATCCAATTTTCTTTAAGTTTTCGAGTAGTATTACTTTCATTTTATATTAGCGCCAGATTCCTCGCTCTTTTAATTGATAGTGATAGTTCTCTTTGTTTTTTTTGACTTACATTTGTTATACGAGATGGAAGAATTTTACCGTTTTCAGACGTGTATTTTTTTAATAATTTAATGTTTTTGTAATCAATTTTTGGGGCACCTTTTATGGAAAGTGGACAGTTTTTTTTAAATTTATACTTATTAGGCTGAAAAATACTTAGCTTAGCAAAATTACTTTGTTTGTTTTTTTTGTTTCCTGACTGTCTTTTTGGCATGATTAACTCATTTATTAGCTTTTTCTAAATCATCTTTTTTATTAAAATAATTTGCATCTAAGTCAAATTTTTTAACTCTAACTGTTAAATATCTTAATAATTTTTTATCAATTGACTCATTCTTTTCCAATTCATTTATGGCTTTACCATCACATTTAATTTTAAAATGTATATAGCTACCTTTTTTATTTTTCTTGATAAGATACGAGAGATTTAATAAACCCCAATTTTCAGTTTTTATTATTTCACCGTTATTTTTCTCAACAATTTTGGAATATTTCTCTGTAAGTTGTTTTAAATCACTTGGTGATGCGTCTTGTCTTGCTATAATTGTGTGTTCGTATAAATTCATTAAAGTTTTATAAAAAAATGAGGATATACTATTATAAACCTTTAATTACAATAGTTAAAAAGTTTGAAAAATAGGTTTTTTTTATGTTTTCAGTAATTTTTCCAGGTCAAGGATCTCAAATAGTTGGAATGGGTAAAGATTTTTTTGACAAATATGATTTAGTAAAACGCTTATTTGAAGAGGCCGATGATACATTAGAATTTAGCTTATCAAAAATAATCTTGAAAGGCCCCAAAGAAGAATTAAATTTAACCACTAATACTCAACCTGCAATATTTTTAATCAGTTTCTCAATTTATAAGCTTATTACTGAGGAATTTAAAATAGACTTAACAAAGGCTAAATATTTTGCGGGGCACTCTTTGGGTGAGTATTCAGCATTATGCTCTGCTGGTTATTTAAATTTTTCCGACACCTTAAAACTTTTAAGAATTAGAGGGGATGCTATGCAAAATTCTCTACCAAATGGACAAGGAGGCATGGTTGCTGTTCTTGGATTATCAATTGTTGAAATGGAGGAAATTCTTAGAGAAAACAGTATCAATTCGAGTGTTCAAATTGCTAATGACAATTCAGAGGGTCAAATTGTTATAAGTGGAAAAAATAATGATTTAAATGAATTAAGCAAAATTTTTAAATTAAAAAATATAAAGAATATAAAACTTCCAGTAAGCGCACCGTTTCATTGTAAATTAATGAGTAAAGCAACAGAAATAATGAGGAAAGAGATAGAAAAATTAACCTTTTATGATTCTAAAAATATTTTGATCTCAAATGTTACAGCTGGTGAGATCTTAAATAAAAATGAGTTAAGGAAATTATTAATTGATCAGATTGAAAATAGAGTTAAGTGGAGAGAGAGTGTAATTAATATGATAAACAAAGGAGTTGATCATTTTATTGAAATTGGTCCTGGAAAAGTTTTATCAGGACTAGTAAAAAGAATTAATAGAAATGTAAAAATTAACACAATTAATAATGAGAATGATATAAAAGAGTTAAATATATGAATGATTTACAAAATAAGAACATAATTATCACTGGTGCTTCAGGGGGAATTGGTCATTCAATTGTTAAAAAACTCTATGAAAATGGCGCTAATATACTTGCCACAGGAACAAAAAAAGAAAAGCTTGAAGATTTAAAATCTAAATTTGGTAACATTAAGATTTTAAGCTTTGATATCTCTCAAAGTGAGCAAATTGATGATTTCATTGAAAAAGCTACAAAAGAACTTGGTGGTAACTTGCACGGAATAATTAATAACGCAGGTACCACTCAGGATAATCTAGCTATTAGGATGAATTTCGATGAATGGAAAAAAGTTATTGATATTAATCTAACTTCAACGTTTTTGTTGAGCAAAGCAGCAATTAAAAAAATGTTAAAGAATAAACAAGGAAAAGTAATAAATATTACATCTGTAGTTGGTCACACTGGCAATCCTGGTCAAGTTAACTATACAGCAGCAAAAGCAGGAATAGTTGCGATGTCAAAAACATTAGCAATTGAATACGCTAAGAAAAATATAAATATTAATTGTATTTCTCCTGGATTTATTAAGACCGCAATGACTGATAAAATTGATTCAAAATATAGAGATATAATAATATCAAAAATTCCATCCGCAAGGTTAGGAGAGCCCGAAGATGTTGCAAATGCTGTTCTTTTTTTAACTTCAGATCAGTCTAATTATATCAATGGTGAAACTTTACATGTTAACGGGGGCATGTATATGGCTTGACAAAATAGGTATTTAAACTAATAAGAATTAAAACAAAAGGATGAAAATGTCAGAAGATGTCTCAAGTAAAGTAAAAAAAATAGTTGCAGATCATCTAGGTATTGATGAAGCTAAAGTTACAGAGGAGTCAAGTTTCATTGATGATTTGGGCGCAGACAGTCTAGATACAGTTGAATTAGTTATGGCTTTTGAGGAAGAGTTTGGTTCAGAAATTTCTGATAGTGAGGCAGAAAAAATTTTAACAGTAGGTGATGCTGTTAAATTTATTGAAGGAAAAGCCAACTAATAATTAATGCCCGCACACAAAGATGGGGTAATGATAATTCTTTCCTCTCCATCGGGAGCAGGAAAAACAACGCTAGTCAGTTTATTATCACAACGTCCTAATTTTGAAATTTCAATATCTCACACAACAAGACAACCCAGACAAAATGAAATACAAAATAAAGATTATTATTTTGTCAGTGATAAAGAATTCAAAAGGCTCATTGGAAATGAGGAATTTCTTGAGTATGCAAAAGTTTTCAACAATCTTTATGGTACAACTAGGACTCCTGTAATTGAAAAACTAAATAAAGGAAAAAACATTTTATTTGATATTGATTGGCAAGGTGCAGATCAAATAAAAAATAAAAAATTAGATTACAGACTAATTACTTTTTTTATTTTACCACCAAGTAAAGAAATTTTATTTGAGAGATTATCAAATCGACATATGGGCGATAAAATTATGGTTGAACAAAGAATGAATCAGTTTAGTCATGATGTTTTGCACTGGATTAACTATGATTATGTGGTCATAAATGATACTCTAAACAATTGTTTTTCAAAAATTTTAAATTTGATCGATGCAGAACTAAACAATGGTTCAAAAGATTATGATAAAGATTTTATTAGAAAACATGTAGAAAAACTAACCAGCTAGACTTTCATACTCTTTTGCTAGGTTATAATATGTGTCAAAATTTAAGTTTTGTGGTCTTAAGCTTAAATTTAACTTTAATTTTTCTTTTATTTCATCATTTCCATTAAACAATTGATTGAAAGGTTTTTTAATCATTTTTCTTCTATGATTAAAAAAAGATCTTGTAACCAATTCGATATTTTTGGCTTTATTGATTTTGAAAAAATTTTTTTTCGGTTTAAAATTAAGTAAAGTACTTTCTATTTTTGGTTTAGGCCAGAAAGAAGATGGATTAATGTCACAAATTTTTGTTATTTCTAACTTCCATTTAGCTAATATGGATAATCTTCCATAATTAGATGTATTTACTTTTGCTATGATTCTGTCTGCCACCTCTTTTTGAAACATTAATACTAAACTTTCAAACCAAAATTTTTCATTATCTAAGTTGAGAATCCATTTACACAATATTTCAGTAGAGATGTTGTAAGGTAAATTTCCAAAAACAATTAGCTTATCTGATGATAATTTTTTTTCATTAACATTTAGTATATCATCGTTGATTATTTTTAAACTATTACGAAATTTTTTTTTTAAATCAATTGCAAGATTACTATCTTTCTCTATTATAAAAAATTTTCTTGGCTTTTTTTTCAAAATATATGATGTCAAATTGCCTGTCCCAGGCCCAACTTCTAAAACAGTCTTATCTTGAATATTCTCAATACTCGTTATTTTTTCTAGGATCTTTTTATCTATAAGAAAATTTTGACCTAAACTTTTTTTTGCTTTGATCATTTTATCTTTTCTAGAAAGGATATAGCTTTGTATAAACTAAGATAATTTGACAAATTTTTACCAAGCATTGTCTCGTTAGGACCATGGTCAGGTGAGATTCTTAAGAAAGGTAAACCTAATGTAATATTAATAGCATCGTATTCAAAAAGAGTTTTAATAGGTGTTAAAACTTGATCATGATACATTCCTATAATTACATCAAATTTTTTCCTATTTTTTTTTAAAAAGATTGTGTCAGCAGCATAGGGTCCATATACTTTAAATTTATGTTTTTTTAGATCAGATATTGTGGGTTTAATAATTTTTTCATCTTCATTAAATTTGTTAGTACTTTCACAATGTGGGTTAAGACCCGTTAAAGCAATCTTGGGTTTAAAGCCTTTATAGGTTTTATAAAAATTATCTATTAACTGCACTTTTTCATAAATTAATTTTTTCCGAATAACTTTTGAAACTTCTTTTAAAGGCAAGTGAGTCGTTACTGGGCAAACTGATAAATTATTATTATATATTAACATCGCTATTTTTTTTTTATTAAATTTTTCAGCAAAATATTCTGTTATTCCTAAAAATTTTTTTTTTAAAAAATTTTTTTTTGAGATAGGTCCATTTATTAGTTTATTAGAGTAATTTGACTTTACTAAAATT
>CABZPS010000003.1 GCA_902527635.1 uncultured Pelagibacteraceae bacterium
AACTATTGAGGCTATTGATGCAGGTATAAGCGCTACTAAACCAGGTAATACCGCCAATGATGTAGCGCAAGCTTTCTGGAAAGTTTTAGATAAGTATGGAATAGAAAAAAAATCAAGAACTGGTTATTCAATTGGTATTGGCTATCCACCAGATTGGGGAGAGCATACATTAAATATTTATAAAGGTGATATGACTGTTCTAAAACCAAATGTTTGTTTTCATATGATTGCTGTTATGCAATTTGGAGAATGGGGTGTTGAAGCTTCAGAAGCTATTAGAGTTACTGACAATGGATCAGAACTATTTTGCAATATGTCAAAAGAACTTCACGTTAAAAGCTAATTATTTAAGGTTGATATTTTTTCTTACAAATGTTTTATAGTTACTTAATTTATGTCGGTTAATAAAGAATTCGTTAAATTTGATAAAGTAGATAAAAGTTACGATGGCAAAGTTTTAGTTGTCAAAGATCTCCAATTAGACATTGCAGAAGGTGAGTTCATAACTATGTTAGGTCCTTCTGGATCAGGCAAAACTACTTGTTTAATGATGCTAGCTGGATTTGAAACACCAACCAATGGAGAAATATACCTTGATGGGAATGCGATCTCCAGTATTCCTCCACATAAAAGAGGTATAGGAATGGTTTTCCAAAACTATGCTTTATTTCCTCATATGACAGTGTATGAAAATTTGGCTTTTCCGTTGAGAGTGAGGAAATTTCCAAAAGATGAAGCAGATAAAAAAATTGATAAAGCTTTATCTATGGTGTCTTTACAAGGATTTGCTCAAAGGATGCCAGGTCAATTATCAGGTGGACAGCAACAGAGAGTAGCAGTAGCAAGATCTTTAGTTTTTGATCCACAATTAGTTTTGATGGATGAGCCTCTTGGAGCTTTAGATAAAAATTTAAGAGAAAGTATGCAATATGAAATCAAACATATTCATGAAAGTATCGGAGTGACAGTTGTTTATGTAACTCATGATCAAAGTGAAGCATTAACTATGTCTAATCGAATTGCAGTTTTTAATGATGGAAAGGTTCAACAACTTTCAAGTCCAGATGAGTTATATGAAAAACCTGTTAATTCTTTTGTAGCAGAATTTATTGGAGAGAATAATACTTTTGCAGGAGAAGTTTCTGATATTTCAGGCGGAAAGTGTAAAGTTAAGTTAGCGAGCGCGGACATATTAGCAAACCCAATCTCGGTTAAAGGAAAAGGTGACAGAACGACAGTTTCATTAAGACCTGAAAGAGCTTTAATTAATCCAAGTGATAAAATGGACAATATTCATAAAGGAAAAATTGAAGAAGTAATTTACCATGGAGATCACACAAGAGTTAGAATTAATTTATTAGGTAATTCTGAATTTATTCTTAAAGTCCCCAATAGTTCGTCTAATCTTGATATTAAACTAGGAAATGAAATTAAGATTGGCTGGAACAGTGAAGATGCTAGAGCGCTAGATCCAAAATAAACATTCAAAATATCTCAATTAAACAAGTAAAAAAGGGCTGTTGACTCTCATTATCGATCTTGTTGTAATAGTATTTATATAAAACGTTTAAACGGAGGAAAAATGAAAAAAATTAGTAAATTATTACTAGCCCTATCTTTTTTATTTTCTATAACTACATCAGCATTCGCAGTAACAGTTGCGTCTTGGGGTGGAGCTTATACAGAAAGTCAAAAGTTAGGTTATGGTGATCCTACTGCCAAAAAGTTAGGTATTCCGATCAATTGGGTCGATTACTCAGGTGGATTATCAGAAATTAAAGCACAGAAAGAAGCTGGCAAAATTACGTGGGATATAATGGACGTATTTGCTATGGATACTATCAATGGCTGTGATGAAGGTTTATTTGTTAAATTTGATTTCGACAAAGACTTCCCAGCAGCACCAGATGGAACTCCTGCAAGTAAAGATTTCTTTACTAGCATGCCAAGTGAATGTGCTGTCGGAAATATTTTATACTCTTGGAACTACGCTTATAATTCAGATAACGTTAAAGGCACTCCAAAGACTATCAAAGATTTCTTTAACACTAAAAAATTCCCTGGAAAAAGAGCTATCTACAAAGGCGCTCTCACAAACTTAGAGATTGCTTTAGCTGCAGATGGTATCAAACCAGGTAAAGGTGGAGCAAAAATCTATAAAGCTTTAAACACTGACAAAGGTGTTCAAAGAGCTATGGATAAGATCAAAAAACTTTGCACAGACCCACAAGGTGGATGTGTATTTTGGTCTGCAGGTGCTCAACCACCAGAACTATTAATGAGTGGTGAAGTTGTTATGGCAACTGGCTGGAATGGTAGATTCTTTAATGCTGCTGTTGGAGAAGGTGCTCCAATCGTACAGGTATGGGATGCTCAAGGTTTAGACTACGAGTATTTCGTATTAGTTAAAGGTTCGCCAAATGAAGCTGATGCTAAAAAAGCTTTAGCTGAGATGACAAGTACAGAGGGTTTAGCTGGAAGTGCAAGATATATTGCATATGCTCCTTGGAGAAAATCATCTATTTCCGTAATGGAAAAAGGTGAGCCATGGTACAAAGATGGTAAGACAAACATGGTACCTAATATGCCCACTGCACCAGCAAACACTAAAAATTACTTCTTAGTAGATCCACTTTACTGGGCTGATAACGGAACAGAACTTGGTGAAAAATGGGAAGCAATGAAAGCAGGATTTTAATTTTAAGTTTTAAAGATTAAAATTTTATAATATATTGAGAGGGCGGTTATTTGATAACCGCCCTTTTTATTTATGAGCTCAAAAACAAAACAAATTTTAACAACTGACGGGATTCCTTTAGAAGTAAGCCTTAAAAAAGCAGAAAAGAAAAATAAGATTAAAGCTTTTTTACTTGTTGCTCCTTTATTGTTGTTCATAATTATTACATATGTGTTTCCAATAGGCGATATGCTTATGAGAAGTGTTGACGATAAAATGGTTACTGAGATGCTTCCTAAAACTTTTAAATCCATGGAAAAATGGGATGGACAGGATCTTCCTCCTGAGGAAGTATTTGAAGCTTTCTACTTTGATTTTCAAAAATTGATTGAAGATGAGCGAGAAGGAAAACTTTCAACACAACTAAATTATACAAAAAATGGTTTCAAAAGTATTATTAAAAAATTAAGAAGAAAGTCTAAATCTTTTGAAGAGGGTAATTATAAAGAGCAAATTATGTCTGTTCATCGAAGATGGGCTGATGTTGAGTATTGGAGAGCAATTAAAAGAAGAGCTCCTGCATATACTTATCAAAAATATTTAAAGGGGATTGATATGTATGAAAATGAAAAAGGAGAAATAATCAATGTTCCTGAAGATAGAAGAGTTCATAGAATTTTATGGATGAGGACTTTGGAGATTGCATTCTTTGTTACGGTGTTTTGTTTTTTAATGGCATATCCAATTGCGCACTTACTGGCAACATTACCGATGAAGTACAGTAACCTTTTAATGATCTGTGTCTTACTTCCTTTTTGGACCTCATTATTAGTTAGAACTGCTAGTTGGATGATTCTTCTACAACAGCAAGGAATAGTAAATGATTTTTTTGTTATGATAGGACTTGTTAGTGATGATAACAGGCTAGAAATGATGTTTAATAAAACAGGCAGTTATGTTGCAATGACACAAATTTTACTGCCTTTTATGGTTCTACCACTTTACAGTGTAATGAAAACAATCTCTCCAAGTTTAATGAGAGCTGGTAAGTCATTAGGTGGAACACCTTTTGTGGCTTTTTGGAAGGTATATTTCCCTTTAACAATACCGGGTATTGGAGCGGGATGCTTGTTAGTTTTTATTCTAGCGATAGGTTATTACATCACCCCAGCTTTAGTTGGTGGAGCTTCAGGTACTTTAATAAGCAACCAGATAGCATTCCATATGAAAAGTACTCTCGACTGGAGTTTTGCTTCAGCAATGGGCCTAATGTTGTTAAGTGGAGTATTGGTCATTTATTGGCTGTATAATAAATTAGTTGGAATAGATAATATTAAATTAGGATAAATAAAATGGCTTTACCTAAATATACAGAACCACATTACAGAATTTGGCATTATGTTTATTTGACAATCTGTTCAGCAGTATTTTTTTTTCTTGTTGCCCCATTATTTGTTATTTTTCCGTTATCTTTTAATGCTGAGGAATTTTTAGTTTTTTCTGATGGAATGAAACGTTTAGATCCTGATGCGTTTTCTTTAAGATGGTATCAAGATATGATTTATGGGACTAAAAATCCTTGGGGATTAGCTGCAAAAAATAGTTTTATCATTGCTATCTTTGCAACAATAGGTTCGGTAATACTTGGAACGGTTGCGGCTTTAGGTTTGAGCAGCAGACACATGCCATACAAAGGTTTAATTATGGCAGTATTAATTTCACCTATGATAGTCCCTTTAATTATTTCAGGTGTAGCGATATTTTTCTTCATGGCTAAAGTTGGATTAGCAGCCACTCACGCAGGAATAGTTCTTGCACATATTATTTTAGGAACGCCATTTGTTGTTATTACAGTAACTGCAACTCTATCAGGATTTGATCATAGTGTAACAAGAGCCGCAGCCAGTTTAGGTAGTGACCCAGTAAATACATTTATGAAAATAACTTTACCTCTTATTTTACCAGGAGTGATATCTGGGGGACTATTTGCTTTTGTTACATCATTTGATGAAGTTGTAGTAGTTCTATTTTTAGCAGGATTAGAAAATACAACTATACCAATTCAAATGTGGACAGGCTTAAGGGAACAACTAAGTCCAACAATTCTTGCTGTTGCAACTTGTCTGATTATTTTATCAACATTAATATTAGTTACCGCTGAACTTTTAAGAAGAAGATCTGAAAGACTCAGAGGTATAAATCGATAAAAATTTCATTAAATGAATATAAAAAATGTTGTAGTGATTGGATCTGGTACGATGGGAAGTGGTATAGCGGCACATCTTTGCAACGCAAATATCCCGGTTACATTATTAGATTTAAAAACTGAAATTAGTGAAAAGGCTAGAGAAAGAATTCACAAATCTAGACCTCCATTATTAATCGATAAATCTAAAATAAATAATATTAAAGTTGGAAATATATCTGATAATTTTGATGTTGTTAAAAATGCTGATTGGATTGTCGAGGCGGTAGTTGAAAGAATAGATGTAAAACATCTAATTTATGAAAAAATATTTAAATCAAGAAAAAAAGGCGCAATTGTTTCATCTAACACTTCTTCGATACCTATAAAAGTTTTATCTCAAAACTTGACAGATATAGAAAAAAAAGATTTCTGTATAACTCATTTTTTTAATCCTGTCAGATATATGGGGCTATTAGAAATTGTTAAAAATGAGAACAACGATCTAAATAAAATTAATCAATTAAAAGAATTTTGTGAAACTGAGCTAGGTAAAGGTGCAATTGTCTGTAACGATACACCAGGATTTTTAGGAAACAGAGTGGGGGTTTATGCCATGCAAATAGCAATGACAGAAGCTTTTAAAATGAAGTTGTCAGTTGAGGAGGCGGACGCTATTTTTGGAAGGCCGATGGGAATTCCAAAAACAGGTGTTTTTGGTCTATACGACCTAATTGGGATTGATTTAATGGCTGATGTATTAAAAAGTTTCATTAAAGAGTTGCCAGAAACTGATGAATTTCACGATGTTGCAAAAGAAATTCCATTAGTAAAAAAATTAATTGATACGGGTTATACGGGAAGAAAAGGCAAAGGTGGCTTTTATAGAATAAATAAATCTGAAACTACTAAAGTAATGGAGGCAATTAATCTTGAAACAGGTGATTATTCACCAAGCAAAAAAATTGATATTAAGTCTGAGAAGGTAGATCTTAACGTATTAATTAACAGAAAAGACAAATACGGTGAGTATGCATGGTCTGTAATTTCAAAAATAATAAAATACGCATCATCATTAGTTCCAGGGATTACTAATCAATTTAATGATATTGATGAGGCAATGCGATTAGGTTTTAACTGGGCCAAAGGACCATTTGAAATGCTTGAGGAAATTGGTGTTAAAAATTTTTTTAACAAAGTTGATGATTTTAGTGGGAATAATTTTTTAGAGGAATTAAATAAAAATAAAGATGAAGATTTCTATGGAGAAAGACAGAAATACACCAATATAGAAACATTTGGTAAAGTTAAAAAAACAGCAATGAGTTTAGATGGTAATGACTCTGGAAAGATATATAGATTTCAAGATTACAATATTGTTGAGTTTACCACTAAAGCAAATGCTTTAGATTATGACTCAATGGATGCTCTGAAAAAAGCCACAGATAAACCTTTGATCATAATAAATGAGAGTATGCAATTCTCTGCTGGGGTAAACTTAACTTATACCATGCAATTTGCAGATAAGAATGATTTTAAATCAATAGAAAAATTTATTAAATATTTTCAAGAGACATGTAAGCATTTAAAATACTCAAAATATCCTGTGATTTCTGCTCCATCAGGATTAACACTTGGTGGTGGTTTTGAGGTTATGGTTCAAAGTAATTTTGTAGCATCACATACGAATATTGTTTTAGGACTTGTTGAGACCATTGTTGGATTAATTCCTGCAGGAGGAGGATGTAAGGAGATGTTAGGAAGATGGTTAGATACAGAGCAAGCAAAAAAAGATCCAAATTTTGCCCCGCTTAAAGTTTTTGATATAATTGGCTATGGAAAGACAGCAACCTCACCTGTGGAAGCAGAACCGCTGAAATATTTAAGACCTGAAGACAAAAAAATTATGAATAGAAATAGTTTATTAGAAGTCTCAAAAAAAATCCTCAATGAAAATAAAAATTTTAAAGTACCTGAGGAGCTTGTATTTAAACTTCCTGGAGAGAGCGTGAGAGGCGAAATGAATAAGATTATAGAAAAACTTTACAATAAAAAAGTGATCTTAGACCATGGTGTACAAGTTGCAAAAGAATTAGCAAATGTTTTAAGTGGTGGAGACACAACAATAGACGAAACATTAACCGAAGATGACTTATTTAAGTTAGAGCTAGATGCATTTATGAGATTAATCGAAACAAAAAAAACACAAGATAGAATAAAACACACCTTGGCTACTGGTAAGCCACTAGTTAATTAGCATTCTAATAGAATTAATAAAATCAGGTCTTAATACATAATGAGATTTATCAAGATACTTAATTTTTTTTAGTGCCTCTAAACCATAAATTACTTTACCTATAGGAGTGTATTCAGACTCATATAATGGCTCATCCCTTAAAATTATAAAAAACTGACTATCTTCCGTATTGTAACTCTTTGATCTTGCTAACCCCACACTCCCTTTTTTGAAATCAAATGGAGTATCTATCTCTGAATTTATCGTTCCCAAACCAGACCTGCCAGTACCAATTTTTGCATAGTTCAAGCTTCCTTTTTTACCAAATTCTAAGTCACCCGCTTGCACAAGTGTATCTTTTATTACTCTATGAAATGCAGAATTATCATAGGCCTTAGACTTAACTAATTTCTTAAATCTTTGAACAGCATTTGGAGAAATTTGAGGATAGAGTTCAATTATAACATTCCCACAAGGAACATTTAAAATTGCAATATTTGAAGGATCATCAAAACTAATTTTAGTTGGATCATAGTTTTTTACAAATAAACACTTATTCTTTATTAAAAAAAAAGAACCAAAAGAAAATACTGCTAAAGATAGTAAAAATATTAGAATTATTTTTTCTGATCTTGTTGCCTTAATTTTTTTGATCATAGTATAAAATTTGGATCAATTTTTGACAAATTTTTTTTTATAAAATTTATTTTTTTTTCTAAGATTGGATCTTTAATATTTAAGTTTGTTCCAATCATTAAATGAGAAAAAACTTCTGCCATATCCTCAGATGCAGTAGATTGAGAGTATTCTGAGAAAAATCCTTTAGTATTGCTATAGGTTTCAAGACCTAATTTATCAGTACAGGTGGAGCATTCCGCATACTTAAAATCTGTCAAATTGAAGCTCGACCAAGTGCTCTCATTAAATATATCCTTATAACTGTCGTTTATTATATGAAAAACTTCATGATGAATTACACGTTCAAAATATTTTTCATTAAACTTTATATCAAGAATTAATGTTTTCATTACATTATTTGGAATACCTGCTGTATTGATATTTGAGATTGATAAATCTTCACATAAAACAATATATTTTAAATTTATTTTTTTTAAAAATACATGATTGTATCTGCTCAAATTTTTCTGAATAACTTTATACTTTTTATCTAAAGTTTTTTTTTCAGGGTCGTAACAATTTATATTATTGTCAACTCCTATTGTGAAAGGTTGTTTAGCATATAAGTATCTAAGCTTATTTGGAGTTTTAATATCATATATCTCCAAATTAGGAATCTTGATGAGATTGTAAATAGTATCTGCTTGTGCTGAATTGAAAACTATAAAAAATAATATTATATATCTAAAATAAATCATATATCTTTATATAGAAGATATTCCAAATTAAAAGAATGTGATACAGTTTTTACTGTGAAAAAAAAAACTAATAAAGATCCAATTCAACCAGTTAGTGGAACAAAAGTCCCAAGGTTTGCGGGGCCCTCAACATTTGCTAGATTGCCAGAGCTAAGAGATGTGGAGAGTTGTGATGTTGCAATTGTTGGAGTTCCATTCGATGCTGGCACAAGTTACAGACCCGGAGCAAGATTTGGACCTCAAAGTATAAGACAGGCCTCAAGACACTTAAGAACCAATTATCATCCTAATTATGATGTTGAGCCATTTAAGATTCAACAAGTAGCTGATGCTGGAGATATTACTTGTAATCCATTTAATATTAATGAAGCGATAAAACAGATAGAAGTAGGAGCTGAAGAGTTATTAAAAAAGGTTGGAGGTATTATTTGTTTAGGTGGAGATCATACAATTGCTTTTCCTCTCTTAAAAGCGGTGAATAAGATTAACAATGGACCAGTCGCATTAGTGCACTTTGATGCTCATCTTGATACTTGGGATACATATTTTGGAGCTCCATACACTCATGGAACTCCTTTTAGAAGAGCGAGGGAAGAAAATTTATTTTTAGATGATGCATCAATGCATGTTGGAATTAGAGGTCCTTTATATAGCAGAGATGACATTAAAAATGATGAGAGTTTTGGATTTAAAATTATTCATTGTGATGAATTTCAATCAAAGGGAACAGATAATATAGCAGAGAGAATTAAAAAAAGAGTTGGCAACAATCCTTTATACTTATCTATAGATATAGACGTATTAGATCCTGCTTTTGCACCAGGTACAGGAACTCCAGAAATTGCTGGCATGACCTCAAGGGAAATGGTGAATGTTTTAAGAGGCTTATCAGGCTTAAATTTTATATCAGCAGATGTAGTTGAAGTTTCACCTGCGTATGATCATGCTGAAGTGACATCACTTGCTGCTGCTACGATTGTTTATGAATTAACTAATTTATTTGCAAAAAATAAACAAAAAGTTATTAAAAATTATGAAAGATAAAAAAAATTTTTATATAAATGGAAAATGGCAGGTTCCAAAAAGCAAACGACTAATTGAAGTTGTTAATCCTTCCACTGAAGAAAAATGTGCAATTATAACTCTTGGTAGTAAAGAAGATGTCGATATTGCTGTAAATTCAGCCAAAGAAGCTTATAACTCTTGGGCTTTTTCAACCAAAGAAGAAAGAATAAAACTTTTAGAAAAACTTTACGAAAATTATAAAAAAAGGTGGGCAGATATTTCTGAAGCAATTACTACTGAAATGGGTGCACCTAAAGACTTTGCAACGAAGCTTCAAGTAGGCACAGGAGCTGCTCACATTAAATCTTTTATAAGACATCTTAAGAACTTTGAATTTGAAAAACCTTTGGGAAATCATGCTCCCAATCAAAGACTTTTATACGAGCCTAAAGGAGTCTGTGCATTGATAACACCATGGAATTGGCCAATGAATCAGGTTTGTCTTAAGGTAATACCTGCCTTGGCATCAGGGTGTACAATGGTCTTAAAACCATCAGAACTTGCTCCATTATCATCAATGGTTTTGACTGAAATTATCGATGAAACAAAATTTCCCCCAGGAGTATTTAATTTAATAAATGGTGATGGAAATACAACTGGCGATACACTCACACGACATCCGGATATTAACATGATTTCTTTCACTGGTTCGACTAGAGCTGGTGCTTTAATTTCACAAAATGCGGCTAATGATTTTAAAAGAGTAAGCTTAGAATTAGGTGGAAAAGGAGCAAATATAATTTTTAAAGATGCTAATCCAAAAGCTATTGAATGGGGCGCTTTAAGATGTTTTAAGAACTCAGGTCAATCATGTAATGCACCAACAAGAATGTTAATTGAAAAATCAAATTACTCTGAGGCAATAAAAAGACTTAAAGAATACACAGACAGTATAGAGGTAGGAGATCCTAAAAAAGAGGGAGAACACATTGGGCCAGTTGTTTCAGAGTCTCAATATAATAAGATTCAGGATTTAATTAAAAAAGGAATTGATGAGGGAGCAAAACTAATTGCAGGTGGACTAGGGAAACCTGATGGTCATGAAAAAGGCTATTATGTAAAACCAACTGTGTTTGTCGATGTTGATAATAGTATGGAAATTGCTAGAACCGAAATTTTTGGACCTGTATTGTCAGTTATACCATTTGAAACAGAGGAGGACGCAATCAATATTGCAAATGATACTCCTTATGGACTAACAAATTATATTCAAACCCAAGATCAAGAAAAAGCTAAACGAGTTGCAAAAAAACTCAGATCAGGAATGGTTGATGTAAATGGAGCAGGTATAGCAATTGATACACCTTTTGGAGGTTTTAAACATTCAGGAATTGGTAGAGAAGCCGGTGAACATGGTCTACAAGAATTCTTAGAAGTCAAATCAGTCGGTGGGTGGACTAATTAAGAGTAGATTTATTTTTAATTCCTTCAAGAAATTTCAAACATTTTTTAAGTTCATTTAGTTCTATAAACTCATCAACTTTGTGAGCTTGTTCTATAGAACCCGGGCCACAAACAACTGTGCTGATACCTATTTCTTGAAATAATCCAGCTTCAGTTCCAAAAGACACAACTTCCCTAGAATTATCACCAGTTAGACTTGAGACCAATTCACATGCCTCTGAGTTATTTATACGATCGAAACCAGTAACCTCACCAATTATCTCCTTTGTTATTTTTGAATTAGGAAAAACTTTTTTCATTTCTGGTAATAAAACATCTTTTGCATATTCATCTATTTGTTGATTTAGAAAGACACCATCCTCTTTGACAACTGGTCTTGTTTCCCATTCAACGCGACATTTATCAGCTATTACATTATGAGCTATACCTCCAAATATACCTCCAACTTGTAGCGTTGAAAATGGAGGATCAAATATTGAGTCTGTAGGTGCTCTTTTTTTTAATTCTTCTCTAAGCTCTATTAATTTGTTGGCATACTTTGATGCAAATTCAACAGCACTGACACCTTTGTGTGGCATTGAGCTGTGTCCTGCAAGTCCTTCAAAATAAGTTGTGTATTCGTAGCATCCTTTATGTGCATCTATAATTTTCATATTTGTAGGCTCACCAACTATACAAATTCCGTTTTGAATTTTTCTTTTTTTAAGCTCTTTAATTAATATCGGAGCACCTAAGCATGCAGTTTCCTCATCAAAAGTAAAAGAAAAATGAATATCTCTATTCAGATCAACTTTAGAAAAAATTGGCGCAAATGCTAAAGTGCATGCAATAAATCCTTTCATGTCACAGGAACCTCTTCCATAAAGTTTATCATCTTTAATTGTTGCCTTAAAAGGATCTGTGCTCCAACTCTTGGAAACGGGAACAGTATCAGTATGACCAGACAAAATTATTGGTTTTATCCCATTTGATTTTTTTGCTTTGATTGTTGCAAAAAGATTTACTCTTTTTTTTTCTTCATCATATGTTTTAAAAGAGGTGGCGCCCAGGTTAATGAGGTATTTCTCACAATAATTAATTAAATCATTGTTATCGTCTCCTGAAATAGTTTTAAATCCAATCAAATCAGATAAAATCTCAATAGAATTCTTGTATATTTTCTCTAAATTTATTTCTGTACTCATTGGTAATAATTAATATAAATATCACGTTTATGAAAGAGCAAATTACTTACGACACATTTGAAAAAATAGATATTAGACTTGGAACAGTCCTATCAGTCAAAAAAAATGAAAAAGCCAGAAAGCCATCATTAGTTGTTGAAGTCGATTTTGGAAATGAAATAGGTGTTAAAACTTCGTCAGCCCAAATTACTCATTTTTATAGTGAACAAAATTTAGTTGGCAAACAAGTGATTGGTGTTTGTAATTTTCCAGAAAAAAATATTGCCGGTGTAAAATCTCAGTTTTTACTTTTAGGATCAATAGACTCTGAAGGAAAAGTGACACTGGTACATCCATCACAAAAAGCTGATAACGGGTTACCGATAGCATAAATATGCACCCAGAGTTTTTATCAATGGCACTTTTTTGGATTGTGGCCGCTTATACCCCAGGTCCAAATAACGTTGTTGCATCTTACTCTGGTTTTAATTTTGGAATTAAAAAAACAATACCACATATTTTTGGAGTTACTTTTGGATTTACCTCTGTGGTATTTGCTTTAACAATTGGCTTAGTTAATATTTTTAAACTGTTACCAATTATACAAACGATTTTAAAATATTTAGGAAGTTTATTTTTAATTTATCTAGCCTATAAAATTAGTTTTTCTAAAACATCCGATGAAAAAAAAAATGAAAACCCGATTTCCTTTTTAGATACTTTTATTTTTCAATTTTTAAACCCAAAAGGCGTTTTGATCGGAATTATTATAGTCTCAACATATGTTGAACATGGAGAAAATTATCTTAATTATGCGACTCAAGTCGTTTTATTTGCTTTTATAGTATCTTTATCAAGTATCACATTTTGGACTTTTGTTGGCAAATATTTGAGAAAATTTGCGACAAATGAGAAATTTATTAAATACTTCAATTATGTTATGTCAGGGCTTCTTCTTTTGAGCATAATTACATTTTATATATAAGATATGAAACCAGGAAATAAAAATTCTTACAAATCTTTATCTGATATTGAGATTAATGGTAAAAATTTTAGATATTTTTCATTAAAAAAAGCTGAGTTAAATGGATTACAAGGTATTTCGAAATTACCGAAATCTCTAAAAGTTTTATTAGAAAATCTACTTAGATACGAGGATGATATATCAGTTAATAAAAACCAAATTGAAGCCATAAAAAACTGGCTTAAAGAAAAAAAATCAAAAACTGAAATAGCTTATAGGCCAGCCAGAGTTTTGCTTCAAGATTATACAGGAATACCAGCAGTAGCTGATTTAGCTGCTATGCGAGAGGCTGTAAAAGAGAAAAATAAAGATCCAAATACAATTAACCCTCTGTCTGCAGTTGATTTAGTCATTGATCACTCTGTTCAAGTTGATCAATCTGCTAAAAAAGATTCATTTGAAAAAAATGTAGATATTGAATTTAAAAGAAATGGAGAAAGATATTCTTTTTTAAAATGGGGCCAAAGTGCCTTTAATAATTTTAGGATTGTTCCTCCAGGAACTGGTATTTGTCATCAGGTAAATTTAGAATATTTATCAAAAGTAGTCTGGTCAGAGGAATATAAAGGGGAAAAATATTTGTTCCCGGATACACTTGTTGGAACAGACAGCCATACAACTATGGTCAACGGTTTGTCAGTTTTAGGATGGGGCGTTGGTGGAATTGAAGCTGAAGCAGGTATGCTAGGACAACCTATTTCGATGTTGATCCCTGAAGTAATTGGGTTTGAAGTTACAAAAAAAATGCCAGAGGGTGCAACTGCTACAGACTTAGTATTAACAGTTGTTAAAATGCTTAGAGACAAAGGTGTAGTTGGAAAATTCGTTGAATTTTATGGTGAGGGTTTAAAAAATTTAACCTTAGCTGATAGAGCGACAATTGCTAACATGGCTCCTGAATATGGAGCAACATGTGGATTTTTTCCAATAGATGAGGAAACTTTAAAGTATTTAGAATTTTCTGGAAGAGATAAAGAAACAGTGGCAATTGTCGAAAAGTACGCAAAAGAGCAAGGTTTATGGTCAAGTGACGAAATCGAGCTCACTGATAAAATTTCTTTAGATATGTCCACTGTAGTTCCAACTATATCAGGTCCTAAAAGACCACAAGACAAAGTTCTTTTAACTAACGCATCAAGTAATTTTAAAAAAGTATTTAAAGAGGCTACAGATAAAAAGGATTACAAAATTTCCAAGGTAAAAGACACAGATTATGAAATAAAGGATGGCTCAATATTAATTGCAGCAATCACATCATGTACCAATACTTCTAATCCTAATGTTCTAATTGGAGCTGGCCTTTTAGCCAAAAAGGCTGTTGAGTTAGAACTAAATGTTAAACCATGGGTTAAAACCTCTTTAGCTCCAGGGTCTCAAGTTGTAACAGATTATTTAGAGAAAGCCGGTCTAAATACTTACTTAGATCAATTAGGATTTAATTTAGTCGGTTATGGTTGCACAACTTGTATCGGTAATTCAGGTCCCTTAGCAGAAAATATAGTAGAGGCTATTCAAAAAGATAATTTATACGCAGTTTCTGTTTTGTCAGGTAATAGAAACTTTGAAGGAAGAATTTCACCTCATATCAAAGCAAATTATTTAGCCTCTCCACCACTTGTTGTTGCTTATGCTCTTGCAGGTCACATGGAATTTGATTTATTCAAAGACTCATTTGGAAAAGATAAAAATGGTAAAGATATATTTTTAAAAGATATCTGGCCCTCAAATAAAGAAATAGAGGATACTTTGAAAAATTCTTTAAATGCAGATATGTTTGTTAAACGATATTCAAATGTGTCTGAGGGACCAAAACAATGGCAAGAAATCAAAACAGAAAAAAGCAGCATTTACAATTGGGATGAAAATTCTACTTATGTAAAAAAACCTCCATTTTTTGAAAATCTTAGTGATGAACCAGAGGGCTTTAAAGAAATTAAAAATGCAAGACCATTACTGATATTGGGAGATATGGTTACCACTGATCATATTTCTCCAGCTGGTAATATTCAAAAGGATAGTCCAACAGGTGAATATTTTATGAATTATCAAATACTTCCTAAGGACTATAATTCATATGGCTCTAGGCGTGGAAATCATGAGGTAATGATGAGAGGTACATTTGCAAATATAAGAATTAAAAATGAAATGGCTCCAGGAACTGAAGGGGGTTTCACAAAATTGTATCCAGAGGAAAAAGTTATGTCAGTTTATGATGCGGTGGTGGAATATAAAAAAAGAGGAACTGATTTAGT
Source organism: uncultured Pelagibacteraceae bacterium (assembly GCA_902527635.1). Lineage (GTDB taxonomy): Bacteria > Pseudomonadota > Alphaproteobacteria > Pelagibacterales > Pelagibacteraceae > Pelagibacter. The sequence continues at coordinate 15,383 of CABZPS010000003.1, forward strand.
TGTAATCGGTGGCAAAGAATATGGTACAGGATCTTCTCGAGATTGGGCTGCAAAAGGGACTAAGCTACTTGGAGTTAAGGTAGTAATCGCTGAGAGTTTTGAGAGAATACATAGATCAAATTTAATTGGGATGGGGATTTTGCCATTACAATTTACAGAAAATATGAATAGAAAAAATCTTAATTTATTAGGCTCTGAATTGGTAAGTGTAGTAGATATTGAAAAAGGAATTAAACCTTCTGATAAAGTTAAAATTGAGATTAAGTATGTATCGGGTGATGTTAAAATAATAGATACCCTATGCAGAATTGATACTAAAAATGAATTAGAGTATTATAAAAATGGTGGAATACTTCAATTTGTTTTAAGAAATATGATTTAGATATGGATGAGGATATATCAATAATTAATTCAAATACAAGAAATGAAAAAATAAAAAACTTTTTTTTAACTAATAAAAAAAAATTATTAGCTTTTTTGGTAGTACTTGTAATCTTGTTAATATCTTTTTTTGGTTATGGGGAGTTTAAAGATTATCAGAGACAAAAAGTTTCAAATTTATTCTATTCAACAATCATAAATTATGAGGAAAACAAAAAAGAGTTAACTATTCAAAAACTAATAGAAATTATTAGATTAAAAGATCCAACTTATTCTCCACTTTCTTTATATTATATTTTAGATAATGAATTAATTTCTAGTACAGATCAAATTAATGATTTGTTTAATATTTTGATTGAAAAAACCACATTAGAAAAAGAGATTAAAAATTTAATAATTTATAAAAAAGGTTTATATAATGCTGATCAAATATCCGAAAATGAATTATTGGAAATTTTAAACCCCATTATAAAGTCAGAAAGTGTATGGAGTTCGCATGCATTATATTTACTAGCAGAGTATTTTTACTCAAAAAATCAAAAACAGAAGTCTAAAGAGTTTTTTAATCAAATTATTAACTTAAAAAAATCAAACCCCGATTTAGTTACAGAAGCACGAAAAAGATTAAATAGAGATTTAAGTGACTAGAATTTTTATACTTTTATTGTTGCCTCTAATTTTGGCAAATTGTTCTTTAAATGAAGATTCAAAAATTTGGAATAAAAATAAAAAATTGAATATTGATAAGAATACCAAAATTATATTTGCAGAAAAAAAAATTTCTTATAATGAATTAAATCCAAATATAAGCTTAAATTTATCACAGATTAATATTCAAAATAAAATTTTAGATGATAAAAATAATTTTGGAATTCAAAAATACTCAGGTGAAATAAAAAAAATAAAAAATTTTAGATTTTCAAAATTTAATAATGAAATTGTAACTGATTTAAAACCTATATTTCTAAGAGATGGCATAGTTTTTTTTGATAGCAAAGGTTCTGTAATTAGATTCGATAATGATCAAAAAATAATTTGGAAAAAAAATTATTATTCAAAATTTGAAAAAAAGAATAATCCAAAGCTTTCTTTTGGAATATATGGCGATAAACTTATTGTTGTTGATAATTTATCTAACTTATTTTTAATAAATTTAAAAAATGGCAATTTAATTTGGAAAAAAAAAAATAATTATCCTTTCAATTCAGAAATTAAAATATTTGATAATAAGTTTTATGCAATCGACCTCAAAAACGTTTTGAGGTGTTATTTCATAAAAGATGGTTCTAAGTGTTGGAGTCTTGAAACTGAAAAAACGTTGACTATAACAAATTCAAAAAATTCATTGTTAATGGTCGGTAACGTGATTTATTTTATTAATAATCTAGGGGATTTAACAGCAGCGGATATTCTTTCGGGGGATTTGATGTGGCAACTTCCAACCCAAAGTAGTGATATTACAAACATCACTTATAATTTTAAAAATTCAAAAATAGTCTCAGAGGGAACGAATATTTTTTTTTCAAATAACAAAAATGAATTTTACTCTGTTAATTTGAAAAACGGTTCAATAAACTGGATTAATGATATTAGCTCAAGCTTAACCCCAATTGTGATCGGCAACTTCATCATCACATTTTCAGATAATGGTTATTTATTCGTGATAGACAAGGAACAAGGAAACATAATTAAGATTAAAGATATTTATAAAATGTATAAAGATAAAAACAGAAAAAAGATTAGACCTACAGGATTTTCAATAAGTCAGGATAAAATCTATCTATCCAATAACGATGGTAAATTAATTATCCTAGATCTTAAAACTGGTAATGTTTTGAAAGCAGAAAAAATTGCTAGAAAAATAATGTCAAAACCTTTTTTATATAATAATCATTTGTTTATGATTAAAAATGGCTCTGTTGTACAATACAAATAAAAATGTTTTTAAAATTTTTAGAAAAAATAGGTAGAAAGAAAATTGTCCTAGATAGGGGACCCTCCCATCCCGAATTTCATAAAGCTAAACCGTGGATGAATAGATATTATGTTTTAATGAGACACAGACCAAAATGGTTTCCATTTAATATCTTAATACATGAAATGTTAGCAGATGATCATGGTGAAGGTGTTCACAATCATACATTTCCTTATATTACAATAATATTGAGAGATGGTTATTGGGAAACTTTAAGCACTGGAAAATTTTGGAGGCCTCCTGGCTATATTGGATTTAGATCAGCAAATAACCTACATAGAGTTGATATAAAACCAGGCACTAAACCTCTGACAATATTTATATCTGGTCCTTTTGGACTTAGAAAAGGCCCAAGATCAGAATATGGTATCGATTTCAAAACCAAAAAAGATTAATGCCAAAAGATCTTGAAGAAAAATTTAAATTTCATTGTGAATCTGAAAGTTTAGAAGTTAATCAAGATCAGATTAAAGTAATTAAAAAATTACAAGGTTATTTTAATCAAAATTTTAGATCTTCTTTACTCAAAACTTTATTTCAAAAAACTTCAAAAAAAGCTTTTTATCTATATGGCGGAGTCGGTGTTGGCAAAACAATGATCTTAAATTTTTTTTTTGATTTAATTAATCAAGATAAAAAAAGACTTCATTTTAATGAGTTTATGTTGGAGTTTCATGATTATGTTCACAATAAGAAAGATAAAAATCAGGAGAACGTAGTAAGCAACTTTGTTAAAGATTTAAAGTCAAAAGTAACACTAATTTACTTTGATGAATTTCAAGTTACTAATATTGTAGATGCTATGATTTTAGGAAAACTCTTTGAGGAAATCTTTAAAGAAAATATCAAAATAATACTAACGTCAAATATTGAAATTTCTGAATTATATAAAGATGGCTTACAGAGGGATCAATTTCTACCATTTATAGACATAATGAAAAAAAATTCTATTAATCATGAATTGATTATTGAAGATGATTATCGAAAGTCAAAAGAAAATCAAAAACAAAGATATTTTTTTCCCTTAAATCAAGAAACTAATTTTAAGATAAATAAATTTTTTAGAATTATGACAAAAGAGAAAAAAAATTCTCCTAAAGTTTTGAATATAAAGGGTAGAGATTTTACAATAAAAAATTTTTACGAAAGTATTTGCAGATTTAATTTTGATGAGCTTTGTGATCGAAATTTAGGAGCAGAGGATTATCTGGAGATAGTTAAGAATTCAAAATTTATTTTTATTGATGGAATACCACAATTCAACGATATTAATTCTAACCAACAGCAAAGGTTTATAACTTTAATAGATATTATATATGATAAAAATTTACCTATAGCAGTGACTGCAAGTCAAGATGTAAGCAAGTTTACCTCTTCGAGATCATTAAAGGAGCCATTTAAACGTACAATTAGTAGATTATATCAATTAACCTCCGTGAAATATAATTTATGAGACAAAAATTTTATGATTTAAAAATAAATACTAATGGTCAGAAATTATATGACTTTACTGACCGAACTATTGAATGGATTAAAAAAAATGACTTTAAAAATGGTATGGTAAATTTAAGTATTCAGCATACTAGTGCATCGTTAATTGTGCAAGAAAATGCAGATCCTGATGTTCAAAAGGATTTGATAAATTATTTTAATAATCTAGTTCCAATGGACAATAAATTGTATATCCATACTACAGAGGGTAAAGATGATATGCCTGCACATATAAAATCATCAATAACAAATAATCAAATATCTTTAAGCATCAAAGACGGAAAATTATTACTTGGAACTTGGCAAGGAATCTATTTGTTTGAACATAGAATAAATCCACAAACAAGATCTATAATTCATCATTTTTTAGGCGAGACTTAATTGTTTTTTAAAGTTTGGAATGCCTCCAGAGCAGCTTTACGTGCCTCTTCATGGACAACAATTGGTTTTGGATAATTTTTTCCTATAACTGTTTTAATTGCCTCTTGATATTTTACTTCCATCTCCCAAGGCTTATGTATAAAATTTTTTGGAACTTTAACTAGTTCGGGAACCCATTTTTTAACATATGCACCCTCTTTATCAAATTTTTCTCCCTGTAGAATAGGATTGAAGATTCTGAAGTAAGGTGCTGCATCAGCACCACAACCAGCAACCCATTGCCACTGAGCCACATTGTTAGCTTTATTAAAATCTAATAAACAATTCCTGAAATGTTTTTCACCTTCAGTCCAATTTATTCTTAGATGTTTTACCAAAAAGGAACCCACAACCATTCTTATCCGGTTATGCATCCAGCCAGTTTCATAGAGCTCTCTCATCCCAGCATCAACAATCGGATAACCTGTCATGCCTGATTTCCAGGCTTTTAAAAATTTTTCATTTTTAACCCAGGGAAACTTATCAAATTCTTTTCTATAATTTCCTTTTAAAAATTCAGGGAAATAATTAATTAAACTATGTGAAAATTCACGCCAACCTAGTTCATTAATATATTTTCTGTAACCGATTCCTTTAGATTTAATCTCACTACACTTTTTCCAAATAGTATTTACGTGAATTTGTCCATGTTTAATATAAGGAGATAATTTAGATGTTCCCTCGACAGAAGGATAATCTCTTGCAGTTCCATAATCTTTAATTTTACCATCAATTAGATTTTTTAGAATTTTTTTAGACTCTTCCTCCGATACTTTCCAATATTTTTCAAACTTTTTATACCAACTTTTTCTTGGAAGAATATCTTTCGGTTCTATACAATTTTTAAAGAATGTTATCGACTTTGTTTTTTTTTTAATATTATAATTTTTATTTGGTGGTAATTCTAAAAATTTTTGTTCAGCATTTCTCCAAAACGGGGTGAACACTTTAAAAGGCGTTCCATCATTTTTAGTTATTTCTTGAAACTCATTTAAAATATTTCCTTTAAAATATTTATAATTAATTTGATTTTTAACAAAAATATCTCTAATTTTTTTTCCTTTTGCAATTACGTCTGGTTCGTAAATTTTATTCCAATATATCGAAATATTGTCTTTTTTTTTAATCTTTGAAAGTATAGCTAGCTCATCACCTGCTAATATTTGAAGATTGATCTTAAACTTAGATAATTCAGACTTAAAGATTTCTAATGACTTTGATAGCCACCATTTTTGCGCTTCTCTTTTGGCATCAAAGTCACTTTTGTTGTAAATGTATAGTGCTAACACACTCTCATGATTTTGAGTTGCGTAAGAAAGCGCAGGGTTATTTTCAATTCTAAAATCTTCTCTAATCCAAATGATCGCGTTTTTTGTCATACAAATTTTATTTTCTACCTTTAGATAGCAGTTGTTTGTAAAGTTTAACATCTGCATTACCTTCGCATCCAATAACTAAGACATTCGAATTTTGGTTTAGGTTAATCAAGTTTCTGGCTTTTTTGTTGTTACAAATTCCAATTAAAGCAATAATTCCTGGTGTAGCACATTCACCACCTATAATTGAAGTTTTGCTGAACTTTTTATCTTTTAAGCTAGCTACTGTTTTAGCAACATTTTTATCAGGTATTGATACGCAACAGTTGGTTGTTTTTTTTAAAATTTGCCAAGGTATAAGAGACATTTCATTACAAGACATGCCACCCATAACACTTTCTTTTTTAATTCTAATTTTTTTTAACTTATTATTTTTAATACTTTGAAGAACACAATCAGCTCTGTTTGGTTCAACGATAATAATTTTTGGAATTTTTTTAAAATACTTAGCTACTCCAGCAACCAACCCTGCAGCCAATCCCCCAACACCTGCTTGAAGAAATATATGAGTAATATATTGATTAGTTTGTTTAGAAATTTCTTTAATTAAAATAGAGTATCCTGCCATTGTTAACTGAGGAATATATTTATAATTTTTTGTTGATACGTCCTGAACAATTTTCCAGTTATTTTTTTTTGAGAGTAATTGGCATTTTTTTAATGACGCTTCATAATTTCCTCTTACTCTTATCACTTCAGCACCAAATCTCTCAATTTCTTTAACCCTTGTTTCACTCACGTATTGACTGACAAAAATTTTACACTGCAATTTTAGTCTTTTCGCTCCCCATGCTACAGATCTACCATGATTACCAGCTGTTGCTGATGAAATAATTATTTTATTCGTCTTTTTTGAAATTTTTTCTACTGCATAAGCTCCGCCCAGAGCCTTAAAAGATTTTAAATGAAATCGTCTTGATTCATCTTTATAAAATATATTCTTAAGTAGAAGTTTTTTATTTAGTTTATTTAATTTTAATAGAGGAGTTGGATTATATCTTTTCCAATTTGATATACTTTTGTAAGAATTGACCAATAAATTTGACGGTAAATATTTTAAAACATAATTTCTATTAAATTGAAAGTTTTTATTTAACAAGAATTTAGAGTATTTCCATTTAAGATTTTGCATTTTAAGTTTTTTTTATATTCAAACTATGAATAAACCTATATTAATATTTATACAAAGAAAAACTGTATGAAAAAAATATTAATCGTTGGTGGTGGTGCTATGGGTTCTGCTTTTTCAATCCCATGTTTAGAAAATAATAATAGAGTTGTAATAACGGAACCATATAATAAAGTTTTCATTAAGAATTTATCCTCAAAAAAAAAATTTCATTCCTCCTTAAAAACTAATTTGCCAAAAAAGTTAAAATTTAAGAATTATTCAAAAGATATATTCAGAGAAAAATTTGATTTGATTGTAATAGCATTGAGTCTTGCTGGAATTGATTTTATTGGAAAAGAGTTGAAAGACTTAAAAATAAAAACATCATTACTAGTTCTTACTAAAGGACTAAAATATGACAAAAAAAGAAAAAAACTCTTAACTATTTCAGGGTTACTCAAAAATAATTATAATGTTCCAAATGTATCAGTTTTAAAAGGGCCTTGTTTGGCTAAAGAATTAGCAAGAAAAAAAAAGACAAGCGTAGTAATAGCAAATAAGAATATCAAAGTAGCTAAATGGATTGGAAAACAAATATCTACCAAATACTATCTAACTGAATTTTCTAAAGATGTCATTGGAGTAGAGATTTGCTCAGCAATAAAGAATATATATGCAATGGTTATTGGTTCAGGTCAAAATTTTAATACTGCATCAGACTTATTCCAAAAAAGTGTAAATGAGATGAAATTTTTAATCAAACATTTCAAAGGAGAGGAGTCGACGATATTAGGACTTGCTGGTATTGGTGACTTATATGTAAGCGCTGTAGGAGGAAGAAATAGCAAAATGGGAGATTTTTTGGGTAAAGGTTTTACTTTTGCAGCAGCTAAAAAAAAGTTTATGCCAAAAGATACAGTTGAAGGTGAGCAATTAGCTAGAGAGATTACTCCATATATCTTAAAAAAAATTAATAAAAAAAATATACCACTGATGGCTCACTTGCTAAAGACGATACTATATAATAAAAAAATTTAACCGATCAGAAAGTTATTTTCTACAAGTAATCCGATGATAATTCCAACCAGTAATGCAAAAATTAATTTTTTTTTATCCACTTCTTAGGTTTTTTTACCTAGAGAAGACTTTAAACTTGTAGATGATTGGATTTTTGTCTTCCATTTTTGTTTTATGTTTTCCCATAGCTTGGCCATCCCTAAAGGTTCATAGATCATAAAAATAATCATCAACCCGCCAAAAATTACCTGTTCGATTGAAGATATTATTGTAGCATCAATGGCACCATGAAAAACGTTATTACCAATAGCGTTCAGAAGAACGGGGAAAAGTAAAATAAATGCTGCTCCTATGAAAGCACCATTTATTGTACCAAGTCCACCTAAAATACACATAAATAATATTTTAAAAGATAACTTAATATCAAAAGCAACTGGTTCTAAAGATTTTAAATAACAAAATGCAAAAAGTGCACCTGCAACTCCACAATAAAACGCACTAATTGCAAAGGCCTGTACTTTTGTTCTTAATAATGAAACTCCCATCGACTCTGCAGCTATATCCATATCTCTAACTGCCATCCAATTCCTACCAGTGCTTCCTCTAGCCATATTCATTGCAAGTAAAGTTAAAACGGTGGTAACTGCTAAACACACAAAATACATAGCTAATGGAGTTGTAAATGGTTTTCCTAGAATAACTATGTCTTGAGCAGTTATAATTCCTGATGAGTCGTAGTTTTTAAACCAACCAAATTTATCTATCATCCATATAATAAAGAACTGTGAGGCCAATGTTGCTACCATCAAATAAATTCCTCTTACCTTTAAACTTGGTAGACCAAACAAAATTCCAAAAGCGGCAGCAATTAAACCAGACACTATTAGTGAACCGACAAAACCTAAATCAGGCACTCGTAAAATAAGGTTAAACATAGCAAAGGCCCCTGCAGCCATAAAGCCAGCAGCACCTAAAGCTAATTGTCCTGTGTAACCCATAACTATTTGCTGTCCGATTGTAGCTAGAGCTAAGCAAAGCCAAGGTATCAATATGGAGGTGTACCAATATTCTGTTGTAATAAATGATGGTATTACTAATACACTCAGAACCATACAAACAGCTAAGTTAATTAGATCTTTTTTTGTATAAGTCATAAATACTGGTTTCATCATAAATTAAACTCTCCTAATAATTTTTTCTCCAAATAAACCTTCCGGTCTATATAATAAAAAGAATATTGCTAAGACGTAAGGAGCCCAACCTTCAATTGCACCTCCAAAAAACGGTCCAATGTAAACTTCTAATACTTTCTCTACTGCACCAATGATTAAGCCACCTATGATTGCACCTGGAATAGATGAGAAACCACCTATAATTAAGACAGGTAGAGCTTTTAAAGCTAAGTCAACAAGAGCAAATTGAACACCAGCTCTTGCACCCCACATACATCCTGCAACTAATGCTACAACTCCAGCAGCAGACCAAACTAGTAACATAATGTGTTTTAAAGGAATTCCTATTGAACTAGCAGCACCTGCATCATCTGCAACAGCTCTCAAACCAAGGCCAATCTTTGTATATTTAAATAGAAGGAATAAACCAATAATCATTATAGCTGCCACAAGTCCTGCAGTAATGTCAAGAGCACTAATAAATAGTTTTAAGTTATCAGCAATCCACGGCACTGGAAAATCTCCTATACCTAAATCCAATCTTCTTACCTCTACTCCCCATGCTGCTTGAGCTAGACCCTCTAAAACATATCCTAAACCGATTGTGGCCATTAGCACTGTATCTTCACTGGCATTCATAAGAGGTCTTAAAACAAATCTTTCAGTGCATAAACCAACCACTACCATCAAAAGGGCAGCCAAAATGAATGCGAGTACAAAAGGTATATTAAAATCTTGCATGAAACCACAAAAAGCAAGAACTGAGAAGAAAACCATAGCTCCTTGTGAGAAATTAAAAGTTGCTGAAGCTTTAAAGATTAGAACAAACCCTAAAGCTACTAAAGAATACATTGTTCCAGCAAGCAAACCACCAACTAAAACCTCCATAAAAAATAATAATTCATCAACCATATTTATATCCTAGTGTTCCACTCCTAAATAAGCATCTATTACTTTTTGATTTGATCTTACTTCATCAGGCGTACCATCGCCAATAACTTTACCATAATCAAGAACTACAACTCTATCTGATATATCCATAACTACTCCCATGTCATGCTCAATAAGAACCATTGTTGTACCTAATTCATCGTTTACTTTTAAAATAAATCTGCACATATCTCTTTTTTCCTCAACGTTCATTCCTGCCATAGGTTCATCCAGTAAAATTATCGAAGAGTCTGTTGCAAGGGCTCTTCCTAATTCAACTTTTTTTTGTAGTCCATAAGGAAGTTTTCCAACTGGTGTGTCTTTTATATCTTCAATCTCTAAAAAACTAACTATCTCCTCAGATCTATCTCTATTCACCTTTTCTTCTTTTTTAACTTTAGGTAGCTGTAAGGCTACTTCAAGGAAATTCGTTTTTGTATGAAGTTTTCTGCCTACTAAAATATTATCTAATACTGACATTCTTTTAAAAAGAGCTAAGTTTTGAAATGTTCTAGAAAGACCCATCTGAGCCATAATATTTGGAGTTATATTTGGTATTTGTTGTCCTCTGAAAGAAACAGTTCCTTGTTGAGGCTTATAAATTCCATTTATACAATTCAGCATTGAGCTTTTTCCAGCTCCATTAGGTCCGATTATAGCTCTAACTTCATGCTCAAGTACATCGAACGAGGTATCTGTTATCGCTTTAACACCACCAAAAGAAAGTGAGATATTCTTTACTTCTAATATTGGCTTACCTATTTTAAATTTTCTCTCTTGTGCCATTTTTAATTAATTTTTTTCTTCGTTAAACTTTCTTCCTTAAGTACATCTCTGAAATTTTTTCTACCTTTCTTTGAAATACCTAAATACAATTCTTTAACTTGATCATTATTTAATAAACTTTGCGCAGTACCGTCTAGCATTACTCTACCTGTCTCAATAATGTACCCGTAATCTGAATTTTTTAATGCAACGTTGGTATTTTGTTCAGCGAGTAAAATACTAACACCTTCTTTGGTATTTAATTCTTTTACAATATTAAAAATTTCAGCAACTAACTGAGGCGCAAGACCCATTGTTGGCTCATCCAATAATAACATTTTAGGTTTAGCCATCATTGCTCTTGCAACTGCTATCATTTGTTGCTCTCCACCTGATGTAAATGCCGCTTGGCTTTTTCTTCTTTCCTTAAGTCTTATAAAATAAGTGTAAATTTTTTCCAATTCTTGATTAATATCACCTTTAGATAATTTTCTTGAATATGCTCCTGAAATTATATTCTCTTCAACAGTAAGGTGACCAAAACATCTTCTGCCCTCTAATACTTGAACCATCCCAAGCCCAACCATTTGTGAAGGGTTTTGTTTATCAATTGCATTGCCATCATAATTTATTGACCCTTTTGTAACTTTACCCCTTTCCGAAGCTAACATGGTTGAAACTGCTTTTAGTGTAGTGCTTTTACCTGCACCGTTTGCTCCTAATAATGCAACTACTTTTCCTTTAGGAACTTTTAGAGATACATCGTGTAAAGCTAAAATTACATCATCATAGGTTACTTCAATATTTTTAATATCAAGAATGTTAGATGAAGTGTTACTCATTAAGTTTTCTTTTATATTAAATTAAATTTTATTTAAAGGGGGAGTTTAAAATAATTCAATTATTTAAACTCCCCCTCCAACAGATATTAATTTATCTTTAAATTAATTATCCGCATTTTTTCGGTGTAATGTTGTTCTCTTTAGCAAACTTAGCTGCAGATGTCTCAACTAGACCTCTAATAAATGCAGGATCACCTGGAGCTTCCCAACCAGTCACCTGATTGAATTTTGTTCCATCCCACTGCATTACAGCAAATTTACCGGCACCTTCATGGTTTGCACATGAAATAGCGAATGGAGCTAACATACCACCAACTCCAAGCTCTTTCAGTCTAGCTTCAGTCATGTTAATTGCCTCATAACCGTCTCTAAACTCAGCACCATTTACTGCTTTACCAACTTTGTTATGCATTTTTTGAGCATTTCTTAAACCCTCAATCCACATAACTGCAGCACCTAGTCCTCTATTCCAGTAAACTGAACCAATCCTATTTGGATCAGCTAAGTTACCTTTTCCAGCACCATATACTTTATCTTTGATGTCTTTAACTAACGGATATTCTCCTGGCAAAGCATTTGCTACAGCGTAAGTTCCCTTAGCTGCATCACCTGCTGGATACATGTCCTCTTCGGCAGCACCAAAAGTTACATACATCATTCTATCTCTTGGGAAATTTATTCTAGCAGCATTAGTCATTGCTGTTGAATTCATTCCAGAACCTGCTCCCCAGAAAGTAACCCAATCAGGTTTCTCTTTTCTGATTTGCAGCCACTGAGATTGTTGTTCCAAACCTGGAGGTGGAATTGATATTTCAATCAACTTAACTCCCCAGTCGTTACAAATTTTTCTCATTGCTGGTAATGGCTCTCTACCGTAAGCAGAGTCAATGTGTAAGTGAACGATTTTTTTACCTTTCATCTTATCGATTCCGCCCTCGATCTGTGCCATAAATTTTAATTTAACAGCTATTTGTGACCAATAATGGCTGGCAGCATTAAATACCCAAGGCCACACTCTTCCATCAGCACCGTCAGTTCTTCCATAACCGTATTGAGCTAAAACAACATTGTCTTTTGCCATACGATTAATTACTGCATATGCTCCTGGTGTTCCTAAAGTATCAAACACAACTATTCTTTGACCATCTTTTTCTAAAAGTCGCTGATAACACTCAACTGTTTTTACTGCGTTATACTCTGTTTCACATTCTTGCCAAGTAAGCATAACTCCATTGACACCACCAGTCATATTGACATAGTTCATGTAATCAATTTGAGCTCCGTAATAACCAGTTCCCATTGCTGAGTAAGGTCCAACACGGCTACTTGCTACTGGAAAATATTGAGTTTCAGCACCAAATACAGTTTGAGGTAAAGCGATTGAAGAAAATAAAGCTACAACTACTGTAAGAGTAGAAGTTAGCTTTTTAAACATTCTTGCTAACATAATTCCTCCCTCGTTTTTGCTATGTTAATCATTCTTATTTGATATGATCTAATCACATGACTTTAGATACTTCAATAAGTAATCTTACAATTAAATTTTCTTTATTTTTAGATATTATTAAATCAAAGAATCAACTTAGGATTGTACTATTAACTTTTTTAAAAAATATGGGGAAGTAAATTTTAATTTTATGAGGAAAATACTTATTGTTGAGGGAAATATACAAGAGGAGAATAAAAACTTCTCTAACGCAGGTATTCAAACACATACTGAGAGTTTAAAAGATAGTTTATCTTACCTAACAAACGATTTAGCACTCGATGTAGTGAATCCATCTTCAGATGTAGATATTCAAAATTATAATAACAACCTACAAAAATATGACGGGTTAATTTGGGGAGGAAGTAGTTTGAATATTTATAATGATACTCCTGAAATTAGAAAACAAATTGAATTTATGAAAAATTGCCAAAATAAAGTGAAAAATATTTTGGCTATCTGTTGGGGTATGCAAGTAGCTGTGACTGCAGCGGGGGGGCAAGTGAAGAAAGCTGATAGTCCTCATATTGGTATAGCTAAAGAGATTGAAATTAACAAACATGGTCTTGAACATCCGCTTTATGAAAATAAAGAAAAGAAATTTAATTCCCCGGCTTTTAATTTTGATGAAGTAGTAAAATTGCCAGAAAAAGGAATTTGTTTAGCATCTAATAAAGTTAATAAAATACAAAGTTTATATTTTGAAATAAATAATACTAAAGTTTGGGGTCTACAATATCATCCCGAAATAACTTATGAAAAAATGATAAGTTTAATCGAGTTTAGAAAAAAAAGATTAATAGAATATAGAAAAGTATTCAAAAATGATGATGAAGTTGAAGAACATATATCTTTTATTAAAAAAGAAATTTTGTTTACTGACAAGGAAAATAGAATACTGGAGCTTAAAAATTGGCTAAAAAAATTAGATTAAAACAATCCTTCTATTTCACCTTTTTTATTTAATTTAATATTGTCAGCTGCAGGTACTTTTGGTAGTCCAGGCATTGTCATTACTGACCCACAGACAACAACTACAAATTCGGCACCTGAAGACAATCTGACTTCTCTAATTGGTATTTCATGATTTGATGGAGCACCTTTATTTTTAGGATCTGTAGAAAAACTATATTGGGTTTTTGCAATACAAACTGGTAAACGTTTATGTCCATTTTTTTCAAAATTTCTTAACTGATTTTTCACTTCATCATTAGCGGTAATTTTACTAGCTTTATAAATTTTTTTTGCAATTATTTCAATTTTATCCCACAATTTTAAATCGTCTTTATATAAAAAACTAAATTTATTTTTTCTCTTATTACACGCTGCAACAACCTTTTTTGCAAGATCAGTTGCACCATTTCCACCTTTGGCCCAATGCTTACATTCACTTACTTGTACTCTTTTTTGCTCACAAAATTTTAAAACAGTATTTATTTCACTTTTTGTATCTAGAACAAAATGATTAATTGCAATTATTGGTTCTAATCCAAATTTTTTAACGTTTTCGATATGCCTTTCTAGATTTACCAAACCTTTTTTCAAAGCCTTAACATCTTCTTTTTTTAAATCTTCTTTCTCTACACCTCCATGCATCTTCAGTGCTCTTATAGTTGCAACTATTACTACACAACTTGGAACTAAGCCTGCTTTTCTGCATTTAATATTTAAAAACTTCTCTGCTCCAAGATCTGCTCCAAAACCTGCCTCTGTAACTACGTAATCAGATAATTTTAATGCAGTTTTAGTTGCAATAACTGAGTTACATCCATGAGCAATATTAGCAAATGGGCCTCCATGAATAATCGCTGGATTATTTTCTAAAGTTTGAGTTACATTTGGTCTAATTGCTTCCTTCAGCAAAACAGTCATAGGACCGTGAGCATTTATATCTTTAGCGTAAAGCGGGTTTCCTTTTTTATCGTATGCAAAAGTTATATTTCCAATTTTTTTTTCTAAATCTTTTAAATTATTAGATAGACAAAAAATTGCCATTACCTCTGATGCAACAGTTATATCGAAACCATCAACTCTTTTGAAATCTTTAGCGACCCCACTAGTATTAATGTCAATAAATCTTAGTGCACGATCATTCATGTCTATCACACGCTTCCAAACTATTTTGTTTTCATCGATATTTAGTTTGTTACCCCAATAAATATGATTATCTATCATTGCTGAAAGTAAGTTATGCGCAGACGTTATGGCATGGAAATCACCTGTGAAATGTAAATTTATCTGTTCCATAGGAACAACTTGGGCATATCCACCCCCAGCAGCACCACCTTTCATTCCAAATGATGGACCTAAACTAGGCTCTCTCAAACAAACAATAGATTTTTTACCAATTGTATTTAAACCATCACTTAAACCTACCGAAGTTGTTGTTTTTCCCTCACCAGCTGGAGTGGGTGTTATTGCAGTGACTAAAATTAATTTTCCATCTTTTTTTTTCTTAAGTTTGTCTAGAAATTCAAAATTAATTTTTGCTATATGTCTACCCATTGGACTAAAAGCACTACTTTTATCTGGAACATTAATTTTTGCTAAAATTTTACCTATTGGTTTCATTTTAGCTTTTCTTGCTATTTCTATATCTGATTTAATTTTAGCCATTTTATTTAAATAAAATATTTAATATATGCTTTTAATCCTTTTAAAAATATATAAAAGTTTCATTCTCTTGTAGCAATATAAACCCCAATAGATGTTACAATAAAACCTACAATATCTAAATTAGTTAATTTTTCATTTAAAAAAAACCAGGCCATTAAAGCAGAAGTTGATGGAATTAAAAAAAATATCGAAACAGTTTTGCTTGCCGAATTTTTTTTAATTAAAAGCATTAAAATTGTAAAAGCACCAAAAGAAACAAGTAATATTTGATGACTCATAGAAAAAATAAATGCCTTGGTAAAATTAATGTATGGTTCAGCAAAAAAAATTACTATTAGAACATGAAATAAACACCCTCCAAATGCCTGATAAAAATTACTTACTGATAAAGGTAAGTTTTTACTGATCTTTTTTTGCCAAATTGTAGATATTGTAATTGATAGTAATGCTATAATTGTTGCGATAAGTCCCAATAAAGGAATACCGGAACCTATGTCTAGACCTAAAACCAAAGAGGCACCTGTAAAACCAAGCAAAACTCCAATCCATTGATGGATAGTTATTTTTTCATCAAGGATAGGTCCACTTAAAATATTTGTCAAAATTGGCTGAAGAGTAACTATTAAAGCTGCTATTCCTACTGGCATTCCAATTGAGATTGAATAAAAAACTCCACCTAAATAAAATCCATGAAAAAGTACACCACTTAAAACAGACTCGGCTATTTTTCTCTTATTTGCAACTAATGATTGATTTGAATAAAAAGAAAATAAATAGAAACCAAAAGCTACAAAAAAAAACCTAAATGCCAATGCTGCAAAAGGATCGCTATTATCTACAATTGGTTTAGTTGTTATAAATGCAGAAGACCATAGCAAAATAAAAATAAGAGGATATATTCTAATCACTTTTAACTTGATAGGTTAATTATCATTTGTACAGTTTACTAATCAGTAATATTTAATTGAATAAATTCATTTTGTTTAGTCTCTTTGCACCATAACTCGTAACTTTCACACATTCTCCAAATATGATCAAATGCTCTTTGGGATATCTCAAGTGGTAAATTATTTTTAGTATCATAAAGATCTGGAAACTGGATGAGTTGTTTTACCATTACAGCTTTTTGAATTTTTAGTAGTCTTATTGTTTCATCTGGAATTTTTTTATTTGTTTTTAAATCGATAAATTTATTTTTTTCTAATTCATTCAGCCAATCATCATGGAATTTTCCGCTACTAATATTTTTATAAGTACCTTTACCAATAAAAGCATCAATAGCCTCTTTATTTGAAAAATTTGAGTTCTTTCTTTTGATTTCTGAAATTTCCGAATAGATTACTTCTGCAACAAATAAAACATACGGCTTGTCTTTAGATTGCATTAATTATTTTCGATATTTTTTCATTGCAGCATTTGCTAAAATTAAATTTGGATCTAAAAAAATTTTTGATTTCTTGATTTTGTCAAATGATTTAAATGCAAATATTGCTATGGGTAACTCTGTGCAACCAAGAACAATTTTTTTACACTTTTTTTTAATTAAGAAGTTTATAGCTGGTTTAATTTTCTTAGCCGCTGCCTTTACGTTTCCCATTTTGACTAGTTTAATTGCCTGATTCACAGAATTTTTTTGAATTAATTTATTTGGGTGTATCAATTTATACCTGGTATTGAAAAATTTATGGTATACATCTGTCATAATAGTTCCCTCCGTAGCCAGTAAGCCTATAGGTGAGTTTTTTTTACATGTCCTTTTTGCATGAATATAAACTTCTTTTGGCATGTTTATTATTGGTAATTTTATTTTTTTTTTTAAATCATCATACCAATAATGTGCTGTATTGCATGGAATAACAATGAATTTACATTTATCTTTTTTTAGTAATCTGCATCCTTTAAGCAAACTGTCTAAGACTAATTTGTATTTTTTTTTATTTTTTGAATTTGAAAATCTATTTGTTAATCTGCTTGTCTGAATTCCAATCGACTCAGGTCGTCCAGGTATATTAGATTTATTGTAAAGTAAAAATAAAGGATAATCTTGATCAATTTTTCCTCTATTTAAAACTGCAAGTTTATTACAGAAATCAAGACCTGCTTGTGTTCCCATTCCACCAAGAATACCAATCATAACTTATAGCATTTTTTAGATAATAGTTTATTGGCCATAAAAATGAAATACTTTGGTTATTTGATTGATACAGCCAATAAAATTTTTGAAAATTATGCAGTTTTTAAGTTAACTGCTGAAGGACCTTTAGGACCATCTTCAACATCGAAAGTCAAAGCTTGACCCTCATCTAAACCATTCATGCCAGCATCTCTTACTGCCGAAACGTGAACAAATACATCTTTTTCTTTATCTTCTCGTTCAATAAAACCATAACCTTTGGTTGGATTGAACCATTTTACTTTACCTTGTAGACTCATATTTTTACTTATTGTTATGTTAATTTATTACTTATAATTAAGTAATTGTGACTTTCTTTAGAATTTTAGGTCTTTTGTCAACTAAATTGATCTAATTACTAGTTTTAAATATTAATCGTTGCTAATTAGTTTTGTAAAATAAAGAGAATTTACGTCCTCTTTATAATGCGCAAAAGGGGCACAAGGTTGAAAGTCACAACTTATAAATAACTTTCTTGCGGGTTTAAAAAATTCTCCAGAACCTGTTTCAATACTAATTCTAAGAATGTTTAGATTTTTTGACTCATTAATTAAATGTTTTATGATCTTAATACCGTTTCCTTTATTTCTGAAGTTATCGTGCACTCTTATTGACTTAAATTCACCATGGTCTTTACTTAAAAATTTAAGCGCTCCACAACCCATTAACTTATTATTTTCCCATAAACTCCAAAATTTTACTGATGAAACCTTTAGACCAGCTATATCAAGAACATGGGTACTTCCTTCTGGAGATGCAGCTTTAAGTTCTTTAAAATGTTTTGTAAGAAGTTCATTTACTTCTGGATGATCAAAATTTCCTTCTATTGACTCTATCATTTTATTAAAGTAGTGACATGTCCCATCTTCCTTTTAGCTTTAATTTCTTTTTTTAGATAATCAAAAAAAAATTCGTTTTCACCCAAACTATTGTTATTTCTATATTGTTCAATTTGACTTCCTATTAGATTTACCATCTTTGCATTATAAAGTTTTTTCAATGGAACTTTTTTTAGAGAACAAACTGCTCTTACATGGTTTTCAAATTGGCTAACATTATAAGCGTTGATAGTGAGATGACCAGAATTGTGTACTCTAGGAGCAATTTCGTTGACAAATAAATTTTCATTTCTGTCTATAAAAAATTCTACACAAAGGGTTCCTATAAACTTTAATTCTTCAGCAATATCCATAGCCCAATTTTTTGATTGCTTAAAAATATTTTCACTTATATCAGCTGGTATACTGGAGTATTTAAGTATTTGATCTTCATGAATATTCTCTATTGGTTCATAAATTTCATAATCATTATTGCCGAATCTTGTGATAATCACTGAAATTTCCTTTTTAATTTTTACTAATTTCTCTAGTATGTAGCCTCTGGAAAAATCTATATTTAACTTATCTACTTCTTTAATTTCTTTAATTGGGTATTGGCCTTTACCATCATAACCCATAGTTGTTGTCTTCAATATTCCTGGCAGGAGATCAATTAAGGAGTCTAAATCAGACTTTTTATCAATAGCAGCATATTGTGTGGTTCTTATATTTAGTTTATTTACAAAATCTTTCTCAGCTAATCTGTGCTGTATAAGTCTATTAATAGATGGTTTTGGTAATACGGGCTTTGTCTTATTGATTTCATTGAGAGTTTCAAATGGAATATTTTCAAATTCATATGTAGCAATATCTACCTTTTCAATAAACTCATTAATTTTTTCTGTTTCATCATATTTACCAAAAATGAACTCATCAGAAAAATTTTTTGCTGGTGCATCTAAATCGTCACAATAGGTAACTGTTTTTATATTCAAATTTTTTGCAGCATCTGAAAGCATACTTCCAAGCTGTCCACCACCGATAATACCTAACGTTATTTCTGACATTAAATTTAATTAGGTCTTTTTTTTACAGATTTTGTTTGTGATGTACGCCATTTTTCTAATCTCTTATTTACAATAGAATTATTATTTGCAATTATAGAAGCAGCAAGTAATGCCGCGTTAATCGCTCCATCATTTCCTATAGCTAGTGTTCCTACTGGGATACCCTTAGGCATTTGAGCGATTGATAAAAGACTATCTAAGCCTTTAAGTTTTTTACTTTCAATTGGAACACCCAAAACAGGAATTGAAGTTAAAGCTGCAATCATTCCAGGTAAGTGTGCAGATCCTCCGGCACCTGCGATTATAACACCAAAATTATTTTTTTTTGCTTTATTTGAAAATTCATACATTCTTTTTGGTGTTCTATGAGCTGAAATTATTTTAGTCTCAAATCTAATGCCAAGAATTTTAAGTACTTTTGCAGCTAATTTCATTGTTTTATAGTCCGATTGACTACCCATCACTAATGCAACTTTTTGATTTTTGTTCTTTTTCATTGAAAAATTTAAATATAATCTTATTTCAAAATTAAATAAAAATTTCAATAAAATAAATAAAACTAAAAAAAAATGTTAATATCATTAATAATGTTTTCATAAAATGACTAAAGATAAAGATTTTGATAATTTAAAAGAATTAGACGATGTTTGTGATGAGTGTAAAAAGGAAGATGAGAGTGTTTCTCAAAATTTAATTTTAACGGGATTTAAAATCTGCAAATCGTGCAGAATTTCAAAAACAATTTTTCCGTTTTAAATACTGTTTACTGGTAAAGCATTCATTCTGCTCATTACAAAAGAAATTGAGAGAAAAACTATAATTAAGAATGACAAGAAAACAATTCCAAAAGATTTCAAATTTGATTTAAAATTTAAGATTTGTCTTATCGAAATAATTAGTGCTGCAAAAATCCAAAATTGAGTTAGAAAAATTATGGGTATCATCAATTCAGGCGTAACAGCAAAAAATCTTAATAAACCAGGAGCATGAGCGAAACCAACAGCAGTTAAAACTTTTTTGAATGAAACCTTAGTTTGCTTATCAGGGAATATCTTTACTCCTAAAACATAAATTAAAATTGCCCAAATAAACCAAGTTAAAATTGCTGTTAATCCTGACATTCCTACAGCTGTTTTTATTACTGTATTTGCAGCCACGGCACCCGCTACCCCATCTAAGATCATTATTAGTCCAGCAAAATAAATTGAGGCTTCGCCAAAATTTTTACTATCGGTATAAAGAGACTTATCTAGCTTGATGGACTTAAAGATAATATTTAAAAATTCTCCAAACATTTAATTTTTTTTATTTTTTTGCTCTTTGTATGAAACAATTAATGGAAAGATTATTAAAGCAATAATAATGATAATGCAAATTCCAATTAAAAAACCTTTAGACATTTAGATTAAAAGTAATTTAGCTCTTTTAAAAACTATTAACCTGAAACCACCTCTCTTGTATTTGCATTAAAAGACTCTTTGAATGGTATATCAACTATAACTGCATCTACTGGTTGACCTGGACTATTTAAATACTTCTCTGGAAGATGAACTTTAAATTTGGTTCCAACTTTTCCCTTTGGAAATCCATTAGCATTTAAAGTTCCATCAAAAGGAACATAACCCATCGCAATATTAGTCTTCTTTTCAGGATGCCACCAAGGAGAGGTAATAAATCCAACAGGATCACCACCATTTGCATTTGAGATTAACCAAAAATCAGGTGCATAATCTTCGATTGGCTTTCCACCCAGTTCTAAACCAACTAACTGAAGTTTATATGGTTTTTTTCCAGCTTTTATTTCTGACTTCATTTTTTCTAAAACTTCTTTACCTACATAATCAGTCTTCTTATTCCACTCTCCCTTACCGGATAGAGAAACTTGATAACCAAGATTACACTGAAAAGGATTATGTTGTTGATCCATATCTTGTCCCCAAGAAAGTATACCTGCTTGAATTCTTCTGTGGTGAGCTGGAGCAATAACCATTAAATTATGCTTCTCACCAGCTTTTAAAACAGCGTTCCACATGTCATCCGCATATAATGTTGCATTCCTTAAATAAATTTCATAACCAGCTTCACCCGAGAAACCAGATTGTGAAATAACACAACTTCTTCCTCCAATTTTTGCCTCAGCTAATCCGTAAAATGGCATATTATCCAAATCGAATTGATCTCCACAAAGATCTTTCATTAAAGCTTTAGATTTAGGACCTTGAATTTGTACCGGGCAATGGTCTGTCTCCTCAATTTTACAATTAAATTTTCCGTCAGCATTTACACCTTGTAAATACATTCCAATATCTGAATCTGACAGAGAAAACCAGAATTCATCTTCAGAAATTCTCAATAGAATTGGGTCATTTAAAACCCCGCCATATGCATTACATAAAATTACATATCTCGCTCTCATTGGGGAAATTTTTGTTGCATCTCTAGTAATTACATAATCCACAAATTTTTCTGCATCTGGACCTTTAACTCTTATTTGTCTTTCGACAGCAACGTTCCACATTGTAACATGGTTCACTATTGCATCGTATTCAACCATGGCACCACCATCTTCAGGTTTTACATATCCTCTTGGATGATAAATTCGATTATATACTGTTGCTCTCCAACATCCTGCTTGCATTGATAAATGCCAATAAGGTGATTTTCTAACTCTTGTAGAAATTAACATTTCAACCTTTGTAGGACCACTTTGTCTTAAATTATAAGGAACTTCTCGATCAGATTGATCTACCGATGTTGTATGCTTTAATTTTGTATAATCAAATTCTTTAGACATATTTGTTCTCCTTCAACCACTTGTTAGTTTCCGTCAAGCCGCCGAATGTATAAATGTGAAAAAAATCAGAGTGTGATTTAATTTTCCCAATTAAATCATTTGGGTCTTTAGGTTTTAATAAATCTAATGCCTTACTGAAATTAGATTTAAGAAAATTTAAGGAATTTTTTGCTCCAACAATATTAGCAAATTTTATTAAGCTTGATATCTTCAGGGGCCCAGTAATTCCTACATGGACTGGTATACTTTGTTTTGAAATAAAATCTATAATAGGCTGAGGGTCTAGCAACCATTGTGTTACAATATAATCAGCATACGGTTTTTTATCTATCATAGCTTTTTCTAAATCTAAGTCGGATATATCAGGACTCCCCTCTGGGTGTCCAGCAATTCCTATTGTCATCTTCTCAAAATAACCAGTCTCCAAAAGTTGGAAGGAGCTATCGAATTTTCCCGTCGGTTCTCTACCACCTCCGATTACTAGAACTTGGTTTACACCCCCATCTTTACATCTAGAAACATAATCTTTCAGTTGCTTTTCATCCTGAATTGATCGAGCAGGGAAATGAGGCACTGGGTTAAAGCCTTTTTTAACCAAATCAACTGCTTGTTGAGCTGTTTCTTTGTAATCACCGCCAGGCAACATTGTAATATAAACATCACTAACTTTTGGAACAGTGCTCAAGTCAGTTTTGGGACTAATTTCAAGAGAAAATTTCATATTTAGATAATTATATCTTTTGAAAATACTGTCAAAGAAATTCATCTTATAATATAATTATCTTATGGCACAAAAAGACGTCGGAAACAAAGTACCAATTTATAAATTGAAAACCACAAAAGAAGTAATGGATTACTATGATGAGTGGGGCGAAAATGACAAATATAACAAAGATATGGTTGATTGGAATTATACAGGTCCAAAAGAAACCGTTAATACTTTCCTAAAATATGAGAAAAATAAAGACGCTTTGATTTTTGATGCTGGCTGCGGAACCGGTTTAGTCGGGTTAGAATTAAAAAAATTCGGTTTCAAAAACTTTCATGGCGCAGATTTATCACAAAAATTATTGAACACCATTTCCTCAAATTTATATAAAAAACTGCTCAAGTCTGATTTAAACAAACCAATCAATTTAAAAGATGATACTTATGATGCAATTTTTTGTGTAGGCACTTTTACTTTTGGCCACGTAAAGCCAAATGCGTTGAATGAATTCATAAGAATAACTAAAAAAGGTGGTTTAATTTGTTTCACTATTAATGAGGGCATATATAAAGATTATGGATTTGATAAAAAAATACAGGAATTAAATAAAACAAATCTTTGGAGTGAAGTAGAGTTTTTTAAATCTGATTACATTGCTAGTAAAGATGTCAATGCTTGGTTAGGCTTGTATAAAGTAAAATAATGAAAATTATATTAATAATGGGTTTGCCTGGTGCAGGTAAAACAACTTTAGCCTCTCATTTAGTGCCTTTGTTGAAAGCCAAATGGCTTAATGCTGATGAAGTGCGGAAAGAAGCAAATGATTGGGATTTTTCTGCAGAAGGGAGAGTTAGACAAGCAAAAAGAATGTGGATCAAAGCTAAGGAATACAAAAGTCACGGGCATAGTGTAGTTGCAGATTTTGTTTGTCCAACACCTGAAGCAAGAAGTTTATTCCCTGCAGATTATATAATTTGGGTAGACACAATAAAAGAAGGTAAATTTGATGATACAAATAAAATTTTTGTGAAGCCTAGCAAGTATAACTTTCATGTTCCAACACAAGATGCTAAAAATTGGTCATTAAAAATATATGAGGAATTAAAATAATGTCTTATCAATGGGATAATAAAAAACCGACTGCTCAAATGTTAGGAAGATGGCAACCATTTCATGATGGACATTATAATTTATTTAAGGAAATAATAAAAAAAACTGGTCAAGTTTGTATTCAAATAAGAGACGTTCAAGGTGTGGACGATAACCCATTTGATTTTGAAACAGTCAAAAAAAGTATTGAAGATAGACTTAATCCAGAATTTGAGGGACGTTTCAAAGTTATGTTAGTTCCAAATATAACTAATATTTGTTACGGAAGGGGTGTAGGTTATAAAATTGAAGAAATTGAATTATCAAAAGAAATTCAGGAAATCTCTGCAACAAATATTCGAGCTAAAATGAGAAAAGAAGGTAAGCTTAAATAAAAATATATGAATATTAAAGTTATTAACCAAAAAGATATTTCAAGAGTTATAATTAATGAACCTAAAACCTACAACTCTTTATCTTTCAAAAATTTAAATGATCTCATTAAAGTATTTAAAAAATTAGATAACGATAAAAAAGTTAAAGTAATTATTTTAGAGGGAGCGGGAAAAGGATTTAGTGCAGGGCATAATCTTAAAGAAGTTAAAAGTTTAAAGAAAAAAGAAAAGTATCAAAAACTATTCAATTTATGTTCAAAACTGATGATTCAATTAGTTGAAGGTAAAAAACCTGTAATTGCTAAAGTTCATGGAGCAGCATACGCAGCCGGATGTCAATTAGTTGCTAGTTGTGATTTAGCATATAGCACTAAGGACGCGCTGTTTGCTACACCGGGAGTAAACATTGGATTATTCTGTAGTACACCAATGGTTGCTGTCAGTAGAAAGATGGGAAGAAAACCTATGATGAAAATGTTACTGACCGGAGAACCAATAAAAGCAAATTTTGCAAAAGAAATTGGATTAATCAATGATTGTTTTACAAAATCTAAATTAAATTTTGAAGTTTTGAAGATTGCTAAAAAAATTGCCTCTAAATCAAATCTAACAATCAAAATTGGCAAACAAACTTTTTATAAACAATTAGAAATGCCATTAAGAAAAGCATATTCATACACCAGTAAAATGATGACATTAAATATGATGGCCATGGATGCAAAAGAGGGGATTTCAGCTTTTTTGGAAAAAAGAAAACCAGTTTGGAAAAATAAATGATTAATAAAACTACTTATAAACCTTGCTGTGGCCCAGGGTACGCAAGCCCAGCTGAGGCTATCAAAGCGCCAAATGAAAAACTTTTATATACAATAGCTATTTATACAGGAACAGGGATTCAAAAACCTGACTACCTTGCTACTATTGATGTTGATCCAGATAGTCCAAATTATTCAAAAGTAATTCACCGTCTTGAAATGCCAGGTATTGGCGATGAATTACATCACATGGGGTGGAACGCATGTTCATCATGTCACGGTGATTCTGGTATGAGTAGAAAATACCTTCTTGTACCTGGTGTTAGGTCAAATAATATACATGTAATTGATACTGCAACAAATCCACATGCTCCTAAAATACATAAAGTTATTAAAGGGTCAGAAATTAAATCAAAAACAAATCTATCAGGACCTCATACTGTTCATTGCTTAGGATCTGAAATAATTATTTCTTTTCTTGGAAATGCAAAAGGTGAAGCCCCAGGAGGTTATTTGCATTTAAATAAAGAATTTGAAATTGTTGGTAGATGGGAAAATTCCATGGGGAATATTCCATTTAGTTATGATTTTTGGTACCAGCCACGTCACAATGTTATGGTTAGCTCAGAGTGGGCAGCGCCAAATACTTTTATGCCAGGGTTTGATCTTGAAGAGGTTGGCCATTTAAAATATGGTCGAAGACTTCATATTTGGGATTTTAAAAAAAAAGAACCCGTTGAAACGATGTATCTAGGTGAAGATGGTTTAATACCTTTGGAAGTAAAATTTAAACATGATCCTAATAGCACTCATGGATTTTGCGGAGCTGCTCTAAGTTCTAATGTTATACATTTTTGGAAATCTAAAAAAGGAAAATGGGAATGGGAAAAAATCATTGATGTTGATAATGAACCTCATCCAGATTGGCCTATACCTATACCAGGAGTAATGTCGGCAATATTAGTTTCAATGGATGACAAATATCTATATTTAAATAATTGGCTTCATGGTGATATGAGGCAATACGATATAACCGATCCTCACAAACCTAGGTTAACAGGTCAAGTGTGGATGGGGGGTTTGTTAGGTAAAGCACCAGTTGTCAATGGAGTGAAAATTACAGGTGGACCTCAAATGTATCAATTATCTTTAGATGGTAAAAGAATGTATGTAACTACATCATTATTTTCAACATGGGATAATCAATTTTATCCTGAAATAAGAACTCAAGGTGGAGCAATGATAATGATAGATTGTGATGTAAAAAATGGTGGTATGAAAATCAATAAAGATTTTATAATTGATTTTGGTAAAGAACCAAATGGACCAAGCAGATGTCATGAAAGTAGATATCCTGGTGGTGATTGTACAAGTGATATATGGCTATAAAACTGATAACTATTAAGAACCGGAAAAATAAAATATTCAAAGTTTCAGATCGTAAACCATTACTTCAAGAATTACGTGCTCAAGGAGTTGATCTTCCTTACGGGTGTGAGTATGGAGGATGTATAACTTGTGCTGCAAAACTTATTGAAGGTGAAGTAGATCAGAAATCTCAAGTCGCTTTAAATAATCGGCAGATAAACAATGGTTATGTTGTTTTATGTGTAGCTCGACCTAAAACTGATTGTAAGATAGAAATTGGAGTTGAAAGTCATGATAAGCTCTATCGCAATCCTTTTCTTGACCCACTTGCACCTCATGAGTTAAAAGCAGATATAGCTACAAAAAAAAATGAATCATAACGACCCTTATAGTGATGAGTATCTGAGAGATATTCTAGATTCAGTTAAAACAATTGCTATGGTAGGAGCAAGTCCAGATAAAACAAAATTTAGTTATGGTGTTTTAAGAGTATTGCATGAAACTGGATATGATATGATACCAGTAAATCCAAAGCCAGAAATAACAGAAATTCGTAATTTAAAAGTATATCCAAATTTAGCCGCGATTGACCGACCTGTAGATATGGTTGAAGTTTTTAGAAAGCCAGAGGATTTATATGGCGTTGCCGAAGAGGCTATCGCTATTGGCGCCAAAGTATTGTGGGGACAGATAGGAGTAATAAATCATAAAGCAGCTAGTCTTGCTGAAGAGGCTGGACTTAAAGTTGTAATGAACAGGTGTCCAAAGATAGAACTATTTAGACCTTTTTGGAAACCACGTCTCAATCAAAAAATTTAAAATTTTATTTTAGGTATTTAATAATAAAATGAAAAAAATATTTATTGTTTACGGACATTATGATGAAAAGTCATTCAACGCTGCAATAAGAGATAAATTCGTAAATACTGTAAAAAATAATGGTCATAAAGTTGATGTAGTTGATCTTTATAAAGAGAAATTTAATCCAGTTTTCTCAGGAGAAGAACCGGATAAAACCGTTTTGGATCATAGAAGCAGAATAGAAAAATCTGATGCAATAGTTTTAATTGCCCCAATATGGAATTTTAGAATGCCAGCAATAGTCGAAGGCTGGATAGACAAAGTACTAGCTCCTCCTTGGGCATTTAGGTTCAAAAGATTATTTGGAAATTACGGATACCCTATAGGTAACTTAAAAGATAAAAAAGCTGTTGTGTTTTGTACTTATGGATCCCCGCAATTTGCAGTTAGAACTTTCTTTTTGAATATGCCAACTAAAAGATTAAGAAGGGGTGTGTTTAATATATGCGGCATAACGGATGTTACATATAAAAGATACTTTGCTGTACCATTTGTAGGAAACATAAAAAGAAAAAAATTTTTAAAAGATGTTCAAAAAACAGCAAATAATATTTAAATTTTTAGTAATTTTTTTTATAACTATTTCGACTTCAAATGCAGAATTGCTTAAGCCAAATAGTAATATTAAACCTTCCGAAGTTGTGAAAATTCAACTTCTAGGACTTCAAAATAATAACAAAGTATTCAATGACAGTGGAATTGAGCAAACCTGGAATTTTGCTCATCCTATGAATAAGCAAGCAACAGGTCCCCTAGATAGATTTAAAGAAATGATAAAAAGTAATAATTATCAAATGATGATAAATCATATAAGTCACACTATTATCCAAGTTGGAAGAGGAAATGACTGGGTTCAGTTTGAGGTAATTATTCTAGATAAGGAAAAAATTTATCATAAATTTAATTGGCAAGTTGAAAAATTTATAGAGGATGGACCTTTAAAGGACTGTTGGTTAACTACAATGGTATCAAGTCCAGAATCTTTAGGCAGCTCAATATGATGTATATTCATACAATTTTGTTTCTTAATGAATAAAAATTTAGTAGGTATATATTTATGAAAACCAAAACAAAAGTAGTGGTTGTTGGCGGAGGTGTTGTAGGTGTAAGTGCACTATACCACTTAGCAAAAAAAGGTTGGTCGGATGTTGTTTTAGTTGAAAGAAAGGAACTTACATCTGGTTCTACTTGGCATGCAGCTGGGCTACTGCCACTCTTTAATATGAGCTATTCAGTTGGTCAGCTTCATAAGTATGCAGTTAATCTTTATAAAACATTAGAAGAGGAAACAGGTAAAAATGTAGGCTTTAGTGTTGTTTCAAACATTCGTTTAGCGAGTACTAAAGATAGAATGGATGAATACCATCAATATGCAGGTGTAGCTAAAACAATAGGTGTAGATGTGAAATTTTTAACTCCTCAACAAGTGAAAGAAATTTGGCCTTTATGTCATACAGATGATTTAGTGGGTGCTATTCAACATCCAGAGGATGGTTACATACAGCCTGCTGACTTAACTCAGGCATTAGCGACGGGTGCAAGAAATAGAGGAGCAGAAATTTATAGAAATACTGCTGTGCTATCAATGAAACAAACAAAAGATGGATGGATTGTAGAAACTGATAAAGGTTCTATCGAATGTGAGCATGTGATTTCTTGTTCTGGAAATTTTGCAAGACAAACTGGCGAAATGGTTGGATTAGATATTCCCGTTATACCTGTCGAACATCAATACATTGTTACGGAGCCACATCCAGAGATACAAAAAAGAAAAAAAGAAGGCCTTCCAGAGATGGGAGTGTTAAGAGATAGTGATAGCAGATGGTACATGAGAGAAGAAGCTGGCGGTTTAATTTTAGGTCCATATGAGGATGGTGCTCCTGCTTGTTATGTTGAGGGACCATCAAAAAATTCAGAGTATGAATTATTTCAAGAGGATTTAGATAGACTAGCTCCACATATTGAGGGTGCAATTCACCGAGTTCCAGCTTTTGGAGAAGTGGGTGTAAAAAAAGTTTATAACGGAGCAATCTGTTACACTCCAGATGGTAATCCAATAGTTGGTCCTGCTTGGAGCTTAAAAAATTTTTGGATTAACGAAGGACATAGCTTTGGAATAACCGCAGCAGGTGGCGCAGGTTGGCAACTAGCTGAGTGGATTGTAGATGGAGAACCAACTATAGACATGTTGGGTGTAGAGCCAAGACGTTATGGAAATTATGCTACTAAATCATATTTAAAAGCAAAAAATGAAGAAGCTTACAGTCATGTTTTTATAGTTCATTATCCAGACGAAGAAAGACCAGCAGCAAGACCGCTGAGAACTTCACCGTGTTATGAAAGAATGAAAGAATTGGGAGCTGTATTTGGACAAAAATTTGGATGGGAACGTCCTAATTTTTTTGCAACTGACGGCATGGAACAAAAAGACGACTGGTCTTTTAGAAGATCAAAATGGTTTGATGCAATAAAAAAAGAATGTGAGAATGTGAAAAAAAATGTTGGACTTTTAGATATGACTGCATTTGCAAAATGTAGAGTCAAAGGATCAAAAGCTGAAGAATTTCTTGATTACTTGGTTGCAAATAAACTTCCTAAAAAAATTGGTAGAATAAATTTATGCCATGCACTAAATACTAAGGGTGGTGTTCATTCAGAATTTACAATTATGAAAGAGGCAGAAAATAGTTATTATCTCGTTTCTGCAGGAGCAAATTTACGATTAGATCATGACTGGATACAAAAATGGATGCCAACTGATGGCTCTGTAATTTTTGAGGATTTAACTAACAGCACAGGAGTTCTTGTTGTTGCAGGTCCTAAAGCAAGAGAATTAATGAATAAGGTTTCAACAGACGATTTTTCGAATGAAAATTTTAAGTGGTTAACTGCAAAAAAGGTTAATGTTGGATACGCACCTGTTAATGCTATGAGAGTAAATTTTGTTGGTGAATTAGGATGGGAGTTACATCACCCAATTGAGTATCAAAATCATATTTTTGATAAATTGATGGAAGAGGGTAAAAACTTGGGAATAAAGCCATTTGGTATTAGGGCCATGAACAGCTTAAGAATTGAAAAATCTTATAAGCTCGTAGGAACCGAATTATCAATTGAGTACTCTCCATATGAATCTGGCCTAGATAGATTTGTTCATCCAAATAAAGGGAACTTTATTGGCCTAGAGGCTTTAAATAAATGGAGAGAAAAAGGTTTTGATAACAAATTAGTTACTCTTGAAGTTCACGATACTACTGACTCTGATGTATTAGGGAATAATCCAATTTATAAAAATAATAAAGTCGTTGGAAGAGCAACGGGTGGTGAATACGGATTTAGAATTGATAAATCAATCGCATTAGCCATGGTTAAACCTGATCTAGCTAATGTTGGAGAGAAACTTAAAGTTGATATTCTTGGTAAGATGTATGAGGCTACAATTCTTGATGAAAGTCCTTATGACTCTGAGAATAAATTGTTGAGAGCTTAATGAAAATTTTAGTAGCAGTAAAAAGAGTGATTGATTACAACGTTCAAATCAGAGTGAAAGAAGACAACTCTGGTGTTGTAACTGACAATGTCAAAATGTCGACTAATCCACCAGATGATAATGCAATTGAAGAAGCGGTAAAAATTAAAGAAGCCGGTAAAGCCACAGAAGTAGTAGCAGTAAGTATTGGTGAAGAGAAAGCACAAGAAACAGTTCGTAAGGCACTAGCGGTTGGAGCTGATAGAGGAATACTTGTTAAAACTGAAGGTGTAGTTGAACCTCTTTCTGTTTCAAAATTATTACAAAAAATTGTTGAAAAAGAAAAACCAGATTTAGTCTTTATGGGTAAACAGGCAATCGATGATGATTGTAATCAGACAGGTCAAATGTTAAGTGCACTTCTTAACTGGCCTCAAGCTACCTTTGCATCTAAGATTGAGATCAAAGATGGTAAGTTAGAGGTGACAAGAGAAATAGACGAGGGTTTGGAAACAATAGAGATAAATGTTCCAGCAATAGTAACATGTGATCTAAGATTAAATGAACCAAGATACGCTTCACTACCAAATATCATGAAAGCTAAAAAAAAACCTATTGAGCAATTAAATGCGTCAGATTTAGGAGTAGATATAAGTCCAAGAATCGAGCAAATTAAAGTTGTAGAACCACCTAAAAGAAAAGCTGGTATCAAAGTATCTAGTGTATCTGAGTTGGTTCAGAAATTAAAAAATGAAGCTAAGGTAATTTAGATGTCAGTTTTATTAATTGCAGAACATAACAATAAAGAATTGAGGCCATTTACACTTAATGCAGCAACCGCAGCATCACAAATAGATAATGAAGTTCATGCCGTAATTATTGGACATAATTGTGAAGAAGCTGCCAAAGCATTATCAAAATTAGAATTTGTTAAAAAAGTTATTCAAGTCGAGGCAACCCATTATGAGAATTTTGTTGCTGAAAATTTTGCACCAGTAATTTTAAAATTAGCTGATAACTATTCACACATAATTAGTTCAGCAAACACTTTTGGTAAAAATTTAATGCCCAGAATTGCTGCTGCTCTAGATACATCTCAGATCAGTGATATAACTAAAGTTATTACTCCTGACACTTTTTTGCGACCGATTTATGCTGGAAATGCTTTTGCAACAGTAAAAAGTAAAGATACAAAAAAATGTGTAACTATAAGACCTACATCTTTTGATGCATGTGAAAGTTCTGGTGGATCAGCACCAATAGAAAAAGCTCAAGCAAGTGAGGAATTTTTAAAAACAAAGTTTGTTAAAAGAGAAGAGGTAAAATCAGATAGACCAGAACTTGGCACTGCTAGAGTTGTTGTATCAGGTGGAAGAGGAATGCAGAGCGGAGATAATTTTAAACTTATTACCTCTTTAGCTGATAAATTAAATGCAGCAATTGGAGCATCAAGAGCAGCCGTTGATGCAGGATATATAAGTAACGATCACCAAGTCGGTCAAACAGGTAAAGTTGTTGTCCCTGACTTGTATATTGCTGTTGGTATCTCAGGGGCCATCCAGCACTTAGCAGGAATGAAAGAAAGTAAAGTAATAGTGGCGATAAATAAAGACGGAGAGGCACCAATTTTTAGTGTTGCGGATTATGGTCTTGAGGCCGATCTTTTTGAGGCAGTTCCTCAATTCTTGGATGAATTGAACAAATTAAACACTATACAAAAATAATATAACCTGTAAAAAATTAAATTATGTCCAGAGAGACAATGGAATACGATGTAGTGATTGTGGGTGGCGGTCCATCAGGGTTAGCTACAGCTATAAAGTTAAAACAATTAAATTCAGAATTAAATATTTGCTTATTAGAAAAAGCATCAGAAATCGGTGCCCATATTTTAAGTGGAAATGTATTTGAAACAAGAGCTTTAGATGAATTAATTCCAAGTTGGAAAGAATTGAATTCACCTATTAAAACTAAAGTTACCAAAGAAAAATTTTTATTTTTAGGAAAAAATAAATCATTAAGCTGGCCAACATGGTTATTACCAGCAGTCCAAAAAAATCATAAGAATTATATTATAAGCCTTGCCAACTTATGCAGATGGCTTGCAGAACAAGCTGAAGCGCTTGGTGTTGAAATTTTCCCAGGATTTCCAGCAAGTGAAATTTTATTTAATGATGATGGTTCTGTTAAAGGCGTAGTAACTCAAGATATGGGTATTGATAAAGAAGGAAATAAAAAAAATAGCTTCGAGCCTGGTATCGAGCTCTTAGGAAAAGTTACAGTTTTTGCAGAAGGTTGCAGAGGTCACTTAGGAAAAAAATTAATTAAAAAATTTGAACTTGATAAAGATAAAGACCCACAACAATATGGAATAGGATTTAAAGAGATATGGGAAGTGGATGAAAAAAATCACCAAGAAGGTTTGGTAATGCATACTGCTGGCTGGCCGTTAGATAATAGTACCTACGGAGGAAGTTTTATCTATCATGCAGAAAATAAACAAATATTTTTAGGTTACGTAATCGGTTTGGATTATCAAAATCCACATTTGTCACCATTCGATGAATTTCAAAGATTCAAGACACATCCTGTAATTAGAAAAATTATTGAAGGTGGTAAAAGAATTTCCTATGGCGCTAGAGCTTTAATAGAAGGAGGCTTTCAAAGTTTGCCAAAAATGTTTATGCCTGGTGCATTATTGATTGGATGTGATGCAGGTACTTTAAATATGCCTAAGATAAAAGGTTCGCATACTGCAATGAAAAGTGGGATAATTGCGGCAGAAGCAATTAATGATCATATTAAAGATAATAAAGAGCTATCAATTTTTGAGGAAAAATTAAAAAAAAGTTGGTTATATAAAGAGCTTTATGAAGCAAGAAATGTTAAGCCTAGTTTTAGTTGGGGCTTAATTTTGGGAATTATTTTCACTGGAATTGACCAAATTTTATTTCGAGGTAAGTTGCCATTTACTTTAAAACATAAACATGCTGACCATCAAACACTAAAACCAGCAAGCAAAATGCCAAAGATTGATTATCCTAAGCCAGATAACATTATTACTTTTGATAAAACGAGCTCTGTTTATTTAACTGGCACAAACCATGCAGACAATCAACCAGTTCATTTAAAACTTAAAGATCCATCATTACCAATTAATTATACATTAAATGAGTACGATGAACCTGCACAAAGGTATTGTCCAGCTGGTGTTTATGAAGTTCAAAAAGAAAATGGATCTAATAAATTTGTTATAAATTCTCAAAATTGTATCCATTGTAAGACCTGTGATATAAAAGAACCTTCACAAAATATCACTTGGGTAACACCTGAAGGTGGGGGTGGCCCTAAATATGGGAATATGTAATTAAGACAAATCTATTGCAAATTTTTTTAATGTTTCGATGGGTAAAATTCTAAGAGTATTTTGATGAGTGCTTTTTAGATAAATTGGACAACCTTTACCAGCTTCAACTGCTCTTGCATACCAGGTAGCACATACACACCATCCATCTCCATCTTTTAAACCAGGAAAACCGTATTCGGGATGCGGCGTAATTAAATCGTTGCCAGCCTCTTTACACCATTCTAAAAATTCAGTTGTTACTTTTGCGCAAACTGTGTGTAAACCTTTGTCATTCTCATCAGTGTTACAACAGCCGTCTCTGTGCCATCCGGTAAGCGGATCTAATGAACAACTTTCTAAATTTTCTCCTAAAACATTTTTTTGCATCGATCTATCCAAATATATTAAAAATTTTACTGTCTACAAGTCCGTTAAATGAAATGGAACGCCTTTCCTCTTTTGTTCCTTTGAAAGGATAAACCGTGTGCATCAGGTAATGAGGAAAAAAATAAAAATCTCCTACCTTTGGTTTTATAGGATATCTACATTGAGATAAAAACATTCTGTTACCATGAATTAATTCCAAGTTTCCACCTCTATAGTCTTGCTTATTATCTTGATAGGGCTTTCCAAAAGTTTCAGGTAATTTTAAAAATCCTGCACCAGATATATGACCTGAATGCCAATGTATTGGGTTATATTCATTTTCAAATTGTCTTACTACCCACGACTCAATTAATCTAAATTCCGAAATTTTATTTCCAGTGTCTTTATAAATCCATTGTGCAACTGAATCACCCAAAAATTTTAACCATCCACTTTCTTGTACGGTTTTTTTATCTAATTTAAATTCTTGTTTTACATCTCCTACAAGACCTTTACCAACGTCTAGTTTTTTTGATTGCTCTTCATCATTAATTGTATCATCAATAAATTTATTAAGTTTATTTATCAGTTCTTCTGGAATCTTAACTTTAAATATAGAGGGACCAAAAGCTTTAATTAAACCATAATTATTTTCCATAGTTTAAATTTTTGTGGGGTTGGGTTGATCTTTGTATACTTTTTCTGGATCAAATTTTTTTTCTTTTTCTAAAAATTTCATTTTCACTTCTCTACCGTTGTGAATTACTCCTAGAGGTATGGATCTATAAAAACAAGATCTATATCCAACATGACAACTGGCTCCCTCACCAATATCAACAGTTAACCAAATAGAATCTTGATCATCGTCAATTCGAATTTCTTTTACTTTTTGAACAAATCCACTAGTTTTACCTTTGTGCCAAATAGATTTTCTTGATCTGCTAAAATAATATGCTTCTTTAGTTTCAATAGTTTTTTTTAAAGCTTCAACATTCATATAACCATGCATAAGAATATCCTTAGTTTTATCACACATTGTAATTACAGGAATTAAACCATTATTATCAAATTTTGGAGAAAGAAGATTACCCTCTTCAATTTCAAGGACATTTTCTCTTTTTTTGAACATATAAGGTAATTATGTAGCATATATCTAGATATATTAAATATTTTAAAAATATAAATTTATAGGTATAAAATCCGCAATGAAACTTGTTAAAAATAATAACGAAGAACAAAAAACTAAAATTGTATCTGATAAAGACGCTGAAGAAGCTATTAAAACAATTTTAAAATGGATAGGTGAAGATCCTAAAAGAGAAGGCTTGCTGGAAACACCTAAACGAGTTGTTAAAGCTTTTAGGGAATATTTTAAAGGATATAGAGAAGATCCTGACTTAGTATTAGATAAAACTTTTGGAGATGTTGAGGGCTATGATGATATGGTTGTTCAAAAAAATATATCAGTTCAAAGTCATTGCGAACATCATATGGCACCAATAATTGGGAAAGCCCATGTAGCTTATATTCCAAGAGACAGAGTGGTAGGATTAAGTAAATTAGCAAGAGTAGTAGAAGTTTTTTCAAAAAGATTGCAAACACAAGAAAGATTAACTATGCAGATTGCGAATACACTTATGAAATCTTTAGATGCAAAAGGTGTAGCTGTAACTATCGATTCAACTCATCAGTGTATGACAATGAGAGGAATTAAAAAAGAACAAGCTTCAACAGTAACGAATTATTACTTAGGTCAGTTTAAAGAAGATCTAAGTTTTCAAAATAGGTATTTAAGATTTATTAGTACCCAAAAAGAGTAAAGTGTCTGATCAATTTAAAGCATTAATATTAAATCAAGAAGGTGACAAGTTCACAAGAGAAGTAAAATCAATTGATAAAAGTTTTTTAAAACATGGCGATGTAACTATCAAAGTAGATTACTCAGACTTAAATTTTAAAGATGGTATGATTCTCAAAGATGGCGGAAGGCTAGTTAAAGAATTTCCTCATATTCCTGGAATTGATTTTTCAGGTACTGTTTTAGAAAGCGAAAACTCAAAATTTAAATCAGGTGACGAAGTAATTTTGACTGGTTTTAGAGTTGGAGAAATTTTCTACGGTGGTTATTCTCAAATTGCAAAAGTTAATGGAGATTTTTTGGTAAAAAAACCAAATGATTTAACGCCGAAGCAAGCAATGATACTAGGAACGGCAGGTTTTACATCTCTAATGGCAGCATTTGCAATCAAGGCACGAGAAGAAATTCTATCAGGCGAGAAAGTAAAAAATGTTTTGGTAACAGGAGCATCTGGAGGAGTGGGCAGTATTGCTGTAATGATATTAAACAAGATGGGGTACGAGGTTACTGCCGTATCTGGAAAAGAATCTAAAGCTAACTATTTGAAATCATTAGGTGCTAAAAACGTTATAAATAGGGCCGAATTTGATAAAGATCCAAAATTGATTGATAAAGGTTTATGGGATGGAGTAGTTGATACAGTTGGTGGAAAAATTTTAGCCAATGCGATTGTTCAAACAAATTCTAATGGAATTATTGCGGTATGTGGTAATGCAAGCACGAATGAACTTAATACAAATGTAATTCCATTTATGTTAAGGGGAATAAAACTTTGGGGTATGGACTCTGCGAATTGTAACATACTAAGAAGAGAACTTATTTGGGGGGAAGCTTCAAAATTAATTGATTTTGGTTTATTAGAAAATTCTATTCAAACAGTAAACTTGGAGGAGTTAATTGAAACTTATCCGAAGATTTTAAAAGGTGAAATTTCAGGAAGAGTCTTAGTAGATTTGAATAAATAATGGATTGGGATAAATTAAAAATATTTCATGCAGTGGCTGAGGCTGGAAGTTTTACAAATGCAACAGTCAATTTAAATTTGAGTCAGTCGGCTATTAGTAGGCAAATTCAATCATTAGAGCAAGATTTACAAGTTCAATTATTCGAAAGACATGCGAGAGGCCTTACCCTTACAGAAAACGGTGAGTATGTTTTTAAAACAGCTCATGAAGTCATAAGTAAATTAAAAGAGGTAGAAACTACTTTAGGAGATCAAAAAAATAAGCCGACTGGAAAATTAACCATTACGACAGTAAGAAGTTTTGGCACTCATTGGCTGACACCAAGAATTCAAGAATTTATGAGATTAAATCCTGATATAGAGATTGAGCTTATTTTTGAGGATAAAGAGCTAGATTTAAGTACCAGACAAGCAGATATTGGCATTTTTATGAGAAGACCAAAACAATTAAACTATATTCAAAAAAAATTAGTAGATTTGAAATATTATATCTATGGTTCTAATAGGTATTTAGAGAAAAACGGTATGCCTAAGTCAATAAATGATTTAAATAAACATAAATTTATCTCTTTTGGAAGAGGAGCTCCCTCCCCAGTTTATAACCCAGATTGGGTATTAAAATTAGGTATGCCCGAGGGCAAAAAAAGAAAACCAATTATGAAGGTAAATAGTGTAATGGGTTTATTACTCGCTGTTGAAACGGGTGTTGGATTAGCCGCTTTACCAGAATATTTAGTAAGTGACTCAAATAAGGTAATTAAAGTTTTACCTAAATCTGAGGGCCCAATTACAGAAGCTCATTTCGTATACCCTCAATCACTAAAAAATACTGCAAGAGTTCAAGCTTTTAGAAATTTTTTATTTAGCAAAATAGGCGACTGGAAATCGTCTTAACCTGCGACACTATTGCGATTGATAATCATTATCAATGATAATAGTTCTCATTCTCATATAAACTATGCGGAAGAACGGAAATAAATGAAAAAAATAACAATTTTGGCATTAATCACATCTTTATTTGCTTCTGTGTTTGCAATTGCAGATGAAGTTAATATTTTTAATGCTAGGCATTATAAGGCTGATGGAGAATTATATGCCAAATTTACAAATAAAACTGGGATTAAAGTAAACCTTATCAATGGAAAATCAGGTGCCTTAGAAAAAAGAATTCTTGAGGAAGGTGTCGACTCCTCTGCAGATCTTTATATCACAGCAGATGCTGGCAGATGTGGTGCAATGGATGCAAAAGATGCACTTCAAGGCGGTTTGACATCTGCAGCAATTAAATCAGCTGTTCCAAAAACTTTTAGAACAAGTAAATGGGTTGGTATCGCAAAAAGAGCTAGAATAATTTATTACTCACCTGAAAGAGTAACGGGTGCTGAATTATCTGGAATGACATATGAAGGTCTAGCTGATCCAAAATGGAAAGGCAGATTAGTAATTAGAAAATCTAGCAACATTTATAATAAGTCTCTTGTAGCTTCATTGATTAAAAACAATGGAAAAGCTGCAACAGCAAAATGGGCTGAGGGTGTTGTTTCTAATATGGCAAGAACTCCTAAAGGAAATGATAGAGCTCAAATTATGGCAGTAGCAGCTGGTGAAGCCGATATTGCTGTAGCTAACACTTATTATTTAGCTCTTATGTTATCTGGTAAAAAAGGTGCAGAGCAACAAGAGGCAGCTAAAAAAGTTAAAGCTTTTTTTCCTAATCAAAACGATAGAGGAACACACATGAATGTTAGTTGTGCTGCTTTAGTAAAAGGTGCGCCTAATAAATCAAATGCTGTTAAACTTGTGGAGTTTTTATTAACTCCAGATTCTCAAGAGCATTTTACAAATAATACTTTTGAGTTTCCAATGATTGATGGTGTTTCACCAAGTCCATTAGTGGTAAATAATTTAGGATTAGATTTCAAACAAGATATGAAAACTAAACTAGCTTCTTATGGAAAAAATCAAGCTGCTGCAGTAGAAGTAATGACAGCTGCTGGTTGGAAGTAAAACAATGGAAAAAGATAAAAAATTTATATCTAATATTGATTATAATAAGTCTTCTAAAGCATGTTCCCCATGTAATTTAGAGTGTGAAAGAGTCAATAAGAGAATAAATAACAGAAAATTATCAGATATTGATGCTAAGGAGGTTCCGCATATCCTAAAAGTATTTGATTTTTGATTTTTCTGGGTGCCCACAATCATTAGAAAGTTGTCTCCTTTCTTTTGTTGTGGGCATAAATACTTTTCATGTTTATAAGGCGGATTATAAATTATGAAAATTAACTTTTGGTATATATCTTCTTTTCTTATTTCATTATTAGTTATAATTCCGATATTAACAGTATTCTCAAGTTTTTTTGAACAAACAACAAATTATTTTGACATCTTAAAAGAAACTTTCTTATTTGAATATACTTATAACTCTCTTGCCTTATTAGTTAGTGTCTTAACACTTACTTTTTTGATTGGAACTAGTACAGCATACTTAGTCTCTTTTTATGATTTCCCACTAAGTAATTTTTTTAAGTGGGCACTAATTTTATCTTTTGCAGTGCCACCATATATTTATGCATATTCTTTGACAGCTTTTTTTGAAAACTATGGGACAGCATATACAATTTTAAAAAACTTATTTGGTGAAGCCAATTATAACCAGCATATCCCAAAATTCGATGGCATGTTAGGCAGCATACTCTCAATTTCTATTTCGTTATTTGGTTATGTTTATATACTGACAAGAGCATCTTTTTTATATCAATCACAAAATCTTATTGATTTAGGAAAAAACTTAGGATTTACAAATTTTCAATCTTTTTATAAGGTAATTTTACCTGCAGCAAGACCTGCAATTGTTGCTGGACTTTCACTTGTCGCAATGGAAACATTAGCTGAATTTGGAGCTGTCGATTTTTTCTCAATAAATACATTAACTACTGGAATTTATAATTCATGGATTGCTTTTGACGATTTAGCTTTTGCCAATCGATTATCTTTTTTTCTTTTATTGTTTATTTTTGCATTATTTATTTTAGAAAACTTATCTCGAAATAAGGCAAAATATCATTTCAATTCAAGAGGTGGGTTTAAACAAAAAGATAAAATTAAATTGACTAAAAAAAAATCATTTTTAGCTTTTATCTTCTGTTTTTTTATTTTTTTTATAAGTTTTTTATTTCCGTTAAGCCAAATGTTATATTGGACAATTAAGTTTCCAGAAAATTTATTTGATTTAAATATTTTTAATCTCTTATTAAATACTTTATATCTGGTAATAATTTCTAGTATTGTATTAATTACTTTTTCTTTGATCTCTAATTATGGCAATAGAGTTTTAAAAAATAAATTTTTAAATATTTTGTCAACTTTATCAATTTCAGGCTACGCAATACCAGGTGTAATTCTTGCAGTAGCTTTTATAACTTTTATAGCATGGTTAGATGAAAGCATGATTAAAGTATTAGGTTTAACATCCATTAAAAAGATATTTATAGGTTCAATTTTAGGTTTGGTGTTGGTTTATTTTGTGAGATTTTATTCCCTAGCTTTCAATGGAATAAAATCAGGTTATGAAAAAATTAATATTTATGTTGATGAAAGTGCCTATCTATTAGGTTATTCAAAAAAAAAGACATTTCTTAATATTCATGTTCCAATTCTAAGAAATTCACTTTTGTTTGTTGGTGTCTTGGTTGCTCTTGAAATAATTAGGGAATTACCAATAGCTTTAATATTAAGACCGTTTAACTTTGAAACTTTTGCAACAACAGCCTATATTTCAGCCTCA
This sequence comes from uncultured Pelagibacteraceae bacterium, assembly GCA_902527635.1. Taxonomy (GTDB): domain Bacteria; phylum Pseudomonadota; class Alphaproteobacteria; order Pelagibacterales; family Pelagibacteraceae; genus Pelagibacter. The sequence goes on from CABZPS010000003.1 coordinate 56,784, forward strand.
GAGGACCTTTTAGAGGCAGCCGCTGTTCCATCATTATTTTTAATTTTAATTGCGTCATTCTTTATTATAACTGCTTCAAAATATATTTTAAGGGAAAATAATGAGTAATAACTTTTTTGAGGTAAATAATGTTGACTTTGTTGTAGGGGGCAAAACAAAAGTTAGAAATGTATCTTTCTCCATCAAGAATGAGGGTGATATAATATGTTTACTTGGTCCATCGGGAATAGGAAAGACTACTATTTTAAGAACCATTGCTGGACTGCAAAAAATTAAAAAAGGATCTATTAAGTTAAATGGAAAAACGATTTCTTCTGAAAATTCAAATATTGAGCCTGAACACAGAAACATATCTCTTTCTTTTCAAGAGAATAGTTTATTTCCGCATTACACTGTAAGGAAAAACATTTTATTAGGTTTTGAAAAGAATAAGTTAAAAAAAAAGAAAGAAATAAATCTTCAAGAAATTTTAGATTTATTAGATCTCTCAAAAGTACTTAATCAATACCCACATCAAATTAGTGCAGGTGAAGCGCAAAGAGCCTCTTTAGCCAGAGCTCTTCTAGCACAACCAAATCTTTTATTGTTAGATGAACCATTATCTAATGTGGACCAAAGTTTTAAAGAAGAGATTCAAATTAGGTTAAAAAGAATTCTAAAAACCCTCAAAATTACTACAATTATTGTAACTCATGACTCTTATGAGGCTTTTTATTTAGGTTCAAAATGTGGAATTATTTTAGATCAAGAACTTAGACAGTTTGATGATCCCTATAAGGTCTATCATTTTCCAAATTCTGTAGAAGTTGTAAATTTTTTAAATCGGGGTGTTTTAATCCCTGCTGAAGTAACAAGTCCCAAAAGTTTAGAAAATAAGGATCTTGGTACTATTACAGGCAATTTTGTAAAACCTTTTCCAATTGGATCAAATGTCCAACTCTTAATTCAACCAGAAGACCTACATCATGATGATCAAAGTAATTTAAAGTTAGAAATAGTTGATAGAAAGTTTAGGGGTACAAGTTTTATTTATACTTTAAAAACAACTACTAATAAGTTTATTCCTGTATTTGTTCATTCTCATCATATTCATCAACATGAGATAAGTGAAAAATTTGGAATAAAAAGACCAATTCATATTGATCATATAGTTTGCTTCTAATAAAAACCTTTTAGAAAATGAAAAGTAACTTTAAAATTTTTTTAAAGGGAATTATTGACGTAAGCCCATTGATGATTCCAGTTGTTCCCTTTGGATTAATTTTTGGAGTTCTAGCTATTGATGTTGGATTTACTCCACTCGAAACAATGGCAATGTCTTTAATAATTTTTGGTGGTGCTTCTCAAATAGTTTTATTGCAATTATTTTCTGGCGGAGCATCTTCTCTAGTAATAATCAGCTCAGTTGGTGCAGTGAACTCCAGACATTTGCTTTATGGAGCTGTCGTATCAGAGCATTTGTCAGATTTAAAGTTGATTTGGAAGATTATTATATCCTATTTTTTAATCGATCAAGCATTTGCGATTTCAAATGAATATTTAAAAAAGAATAAGGATCATAATAGATACTTTCACTTAGTAGGTGGAGGAGCTACTTGTTGGGTAATTTGGCAATCCACCACATTTTTAGGAATTATACTTGGAGCAGCAATTCCAGAAAAACTTGGACTAAGTTTTGCAGTTCCTTTAACATTTTTAGCTTTATTAGTTAATGACTTTAGAAAATTTATAAATGTGATTGTAATAATTATTTCAGGTTTGGTAGCGACATTTGGATATAATTATATTCCTTTTAAAGCTTATGTTATTGTTGCAGCTCTAGCAGGATTATTCACCGCAATGATATTAACTAAGAAAAATAAAAAAGTATGAGCAACTGGGCATTAATTTTATATTGTGGATTGATTACCTATTTAACAAGGTTTTCCATGATAGCTTTAATTAAAAGGGAAATGTTCAATGATAGAATTAGAGAGATATTATCATTTGTGCCATCTGCAATATTTCCTGCAATAATTTTTCCAGCTATTTTTATTAATGACATGGGGTTAATTGAAATAGATGATAATCCAAAGATATTGGCTGCAATAATTGCAATGATCATCGGTATTTTCTCTAGAAGTATAATTGCGACAATATTTTCAGGATTGGCATCTTATTGGTTTTTAATATTTGTTGTATAAACAATCATGAAAAAAATTTTAACCTTTTGTTTTCTTTTATTAGCATTCAATGTTAATGCCATGGAAAAGGAAACAACCTTTAAAAAAGAATTGTTTAATAAAGCACAAGCTGAGGGCAAAGTTGTAGTGGTTAGCTCTTGGATTAAGTATTGTCCCTCATGTGCAAGTCAAATGAAAGTTTTGGAAAAAGCAAAGAATGATTTTGACAACATTGAATATTTTGCATTTGATGTAACAAATAGAGAAATTTCAGATATGTTTAATGTGCAATATCAAACAACTCTTTTGATTTTCAAAAATAATAAAGAAGTTTATAGAAGTATTGGAGAAATTAAAAAAGAAGCAATTTACAAAGCTCTTAAATCCTCAATTTAATTTAAGCACCTAGTTTAATATTTCTTGAAACATTTGCCTCAAGTTGATCTGGTTTTTTTAGAACTAAATTATTCATGATTTCAATATACTGATCTTTACTATCAACTTGTAATCTTGGGTTATTTTTTCTTTCTTTTCCGATAGTGCTAAATTTTTCACCTTTATAGTCATGAGCTGGATACAAGTAAGTTTCGTCAGGTAATTTCAAGAGTTTATTAAATATGGAATTATAAGAGTCTATAGCATTTCCATTTTGAAAATCTGTTCTACCTGTCCCATTTATCAGCAAAGTGTCACCAGAAAATAGATAGTTATCCATCAGAAAACTATAACTATCTGAAGTATGTCCAGGTGTATACATAGCTCTTAATTTGATGTTATCTAAATTAATATACTCATCATCTTTAATTCTGATTTCAACCGTATCAGCCGGAGTATGATCGCCCATTATTCTAGAGCATTTTGTAATGTCTTTTAATTTTGAGGCACCAGTTACGTGATCCGCATGTATATGAGTATCAATAACTTTGACAAGTTTTAAATTAAGTTCCTTTAACAAATTAATGTATTCATTTACATTTTCTATTACAGGGTCAATTATTAAAGCCTCTCTTCCTTCCCCAGAGGAAATAAGATATGTATATGTTGATGATCTATTGTCGAATAATTGTTTAAAAATCATTAATATACATTATCATACATGTATAATTTGACCCATTGTTAAAATTGTGAAATTTATTATTTCTCTAATTATGAAACAAATTATAACATTATTCATTTTAGTACTATATTGCTTTCCATCTCTTGCAGATAAAAACATGAAAATAGGTTCTAAAGGAAAAGAAAGTGATATT
>CABZPS010000004.1 GCA_902527635.1 uncultured Pelagibacteraceae bacterium
ATACTCTTCTGAACTATACCACTCTAAAGCTTTTTCGTAACTTGGAAATTTAATAATAATTGTTCTGGGATATGTCCAAACACCTTCAATTACTTTGGATTCACCACCTCTGACAATATATTCACCTCCAAATTTTTCAGCTATTGGCTTTACCTTTTCAATGTATTCTTTATATTCCTCAGGTTTCTTTATCTCTATATTAAAAATAACAAAACCTGGCATTAAAGATCATTTAAACCATATTCAATTAAACTTACAAACGACAGCTGACTTTTTACTTCCATTGCGATCATTATCACTCCTTTGATGTTAAACGTAAATTTTATCTGCTAACCCGTAACAAAGTAAAGCACTTAAAATTGTCAAAAATAAAGGTGCGTAAATTGCTTCATCAGAAGTTTTGTCTGTATGTCCAAGTTTATTTATCTTAGTACTATAAAAACCAACTATAAATGCTGATAGGTTTTGTAAAAACACAAGATTAAAAAACCCCCAAGTAGCTTCTACACCATTTGGTCTTATAAATCCTACGTAAATAGCCATCGCAGTCGAGCCAAAAAATATAGAACCAAAAAATCTAACAATACCTGCGCCCGTGTCATGCATTCCATATTGATTTAAAAAAGATTGTGTTTGGAACACACATCTAAATCCGTAATAAGCAAAACCAATAAAATGAACCAAAAATATTACTAAGAAAATTGTTCCATTAAATTTTTCTAACATTATTTAGTCTCCTTCACTAAATATTGGTCTAATCTCATCCTTAATAGTTCCTTCTATGGCGACTTCTTTTAATTGATCTAAAAGTTTTATATATTCAGGATCTGCAGACATGTTGGCGTCAGCTTCTCTATCTCCTTCAAACATAGTTCCAATTAAAGTTTCTCTTATTGTTCTTGGATCTCCACCCATTTGAAAAGAAAAATAGACATTATGGTTAGGATAATGTTTTTTTCTAACTGCCGCTAAACCTTTTCCTATTTCCATTGCTTTTCCTAGGCCGTCATCTTTTACCCTCATCGTTCTAGTATAAATTACCTTCATTGCTTTTCCTCACTTGGTAAAAATTTAGGCATTTTATTTAGCATTAAAATCTATAACATCATCTGTACACTCAACAAATTTATGAGGTTCAAAGAAATCGTTCATAGACTCTAACTGTTTATTAATTGCATCTGGATCAGTACCTTTCCACCAACAATACATTGTTAGATTGTCTCCAGGTGTATTCCAGCTCATTTGGCACTTTGCACTATCACTTGTCATTGCTTTAGTCATATCTTCCATAGACATTGAACCAGTAACTTCTATCATTTTAGCTTTTGCTTCTTTTGACTTAAAAGTGTGTGTTACTATATAGTTTTTCATTTTTTTCCTTTCTATTTAACTTTTAAAAAGAGCAAGAGCTTCATTTAAAAGTTTTTCAGATTTAGCATGGTCACCATTATTATGGGCATCCATACCCTGATCTTTAAGTTCTTGAGCTTTTTTAATTTTTTCATCAATATTTTTAGCCATCATTGGACATGAACCTGCGTATGCAGAGCTAACAAATAAGACCAAAAAAAGAGTTAATATTATTTTTTTCATTTATACTCCTTATAAATTTACTTCAGATAGTTCATATAATTTAGCGCTCTCTACACATTCTGCGTAAATAGCTTTCGCGGTAGAATTATTCCCAGTTACAAATTCTTTCATTCCAGCTTCATTATGAACATTCACTTTAAATAACATTCCACTTTTATCTGGTATCATGGCGCCGACAGTTTTTTCTGGATAGGCAACACTTTTTCTAACACCCATTCCTTCATCTGATTGCATCCAACCCATGAAAGTTTCTAATTTACCTTCTTTAAGTTTAAGATGAACTAACATTTCTTTTTCCATTTTTTTTCTCCTTTTTTTAGAATTAATATAAAGTTTGAACTACTTTTTTTACTCTTTCAGCTCCATTCGGAACTAAAGTTTCAACAAATGTATGACATTTATCAGTTTTAGCTTTGTCATATTTTGAACCGTAATGTTTATCTACAGCTTTGTTTACTCCAGCATCCCAATCTTTTTCTGGAATACCTATTTCAAGAGCATATGATTTAAGAACTTTTACTGTTGAAATAGATTTTTCTTTCATACCATATTCAAATTCTTCACCTGGCGGCAGGAAATAGTTAGCCATATAAATTCCAACACAATCCCATGCTTTTGATTTATCTTTGTCACTCATTCCTGCATTAGCAGATGTAAAAATGAAAAAAGATAAAACTATAATAATTTTTTTCATAATCTCTCAACGTTAAATAATATTAGTATAAAAATGTAACTGTTTTGTTACATGCCTGGTATGCGTTATTATAACCAGCTTGGCACGGGTAAGTTTTTTTCCTTCAAAAATGATTTATTAAACATCTTAGAGTTGTATTTATCTGATTTATCACAAAGAATAGTAACAATTGTTTTTCCGGGCCCAAGTTCTTTTCCAAGTCTAATTGCACCAGCAATATTTATCCCACAACTTGTTCCTAAACTTAACCCTTCATTTTGAATTAAATCATAAAGTATTGGTAATGCCTCATGATCATCAATGGAATATGCATCGTCAATTTTTGCGTTCTCAAAATTTTTTGTTATTCTACTTGAGCCAATTCCCTCAGTTATCGATCCACCTTCAGATTTTAATTCACCATTTTTAATATAATTATAAAGTGCAGATCCCTTAGGATCAGAAAGACAAATTTTAACATTTTTATTTTTTTCTTTCAGCGCGTTACTCACACCAGAAATAGTACCACCTGTTCCAGATGAGCAAACAAAACCATCAACTTTACCCTCAGTTTGTTCCCAAATTTCTTTTCCTGTTCCTTTATAATGTCCTTTAGCATTAGCAACATTGTCGAATTGATTGGCCCAGACAACACCATTGTTATTAGTTGGTCTTAACTCATCTGCTATACGTCCAGCAATCTTAACAAAATTATTTTCATCTTTATATGGCTTAGCAGGGACCAATCTTAACTCTGCCCCTAGATTTTTTATTGTATCTTTTTTTTCTTGAGTTTGATTATCATTCATCACAATTATTGTTTTATAACCAAGTGAATTTCCTATTAAACCTAGACCAATCCCAGTATTACCTGCGGTTCCTTCAACAACAATGCCACCTTTAGAAATTAATTTCTTTTCTTGTGCATCCTGAAGTAATGAGAGTGCAGCTCTATCTTTGACAGACCCGCCAGGATTCATAAATTCTGCTTTACCATAAATGTTGCATCCTGTTAACTCAGAGGCAGCTTTAAGTTTTATTAATGGAGTATTACCAATTGAGTCAATAAATGTATTTCTAATATGTACCATTAATCTTCTTTATCATCAGTAACAGCGTATGGTTTGAATCCTCGTGTAGCGTCCCCAATTTTTTTTGCTGGATTACCAGCCATTATGGATTTTTCTGCAACATCTTTGGTTACAACTGCGTTAGCACCAATTAGAGAATTTTTTCCAATAACAATAGGTCCTAGGATTTGAGCACCAGAACCTACCACTACATTTTCTTCTAAGGTAGGATGTCTTTTTGAATTTCTTTGCTCATTTGTATTAATACTTGGAGATGTACCCCCAAGAGTCACATTATGATAAATTGTTACGTTATCGCTTACTTCAGATGTTTCCCCTATAACTACACCCATACCATGATCAATAAATAAATTTTTTCCAATTTTTGCTTTTGGATGAATTTCAATCCCGGTAAAAAATCTTGATAATTGTGAAATAATTCTTGCTACTAAATCAAACTTTGCAATCGCAAAAAAATTTGCAATCCTGTGAAAAAATATCGCCTTCACTCCTGGATAAGTTAATATTAAACTCAACTTAGATTTTGCCGCAGGGTCACGATCGATTATAGATTGTAAAAAATTACTCATGTTATATTTAATTTGTCAATTGATTAATTTATATAGTTATTTTAAAAAATTTTAAAAGGATTTATTATGTACAAAAACACTAATTGTTTTCATTTAGCTATACCATGTGGTGATCTAGAAACTGCAAAAAAGTTTTATAATGAGACACTTGGATGTAGCTTAAGTAATTCAGAAAAAGATTGGGCTGATGTAGATTTTTGGGGAAATGAACTAACTCTTCATGCAAGTGACCACAAACTTAGCAATGAAATACACGATGTTGATATGGGTAATGTTTCGGTGCCTCACTTTGGTATTCATTTATCGCGAAAAGATTTTGATGCTTTGAAAGAAAGATTAAAAGACAAAGGAGTAAAATATTATGATGAGCCTTATATAAGATTTAAAGATACAAAGTTCGAGCAAGAAACGTTTTTTGTTAAAGATCCAAACGAAAATATTTTAGAGATAAAAACATTAACAGCGAATCCTGAACAATCTTAATTAGATAATATTATTGAGGAGTGTGGATGACTTACAGACGAAATCTATTAAAAATTATTGGTTTAACTTGTACGTCGTTGATTTTATATCCATATAAATTTGTATTTTCAGAGACAAAAAAAATTATTAATCAAAACCTCACCAACAAACAAAAAGACATCATGTTTGATGAGGGCACTGAAAAACCTTTTTCTAGCGAACTTTTAAAAGAAAAAAGAAAAGGTTTTTACCATTGTGCCAATTGTGGAAACAAATTATTTTCATCAGAAGCTAAATTCGATAGCGGTACTGGCTGGCCGTCATTTAGTGAAGCTTTACCAGGGGCTTTTAAAACTAAAGTAGATTATTCATTTGGCATGAAAAGGATCGAATATCATTGTGCAAAGTGTGGGGTCCATCATGGACACGTTTTTAACGATGGCCCAAGCTCAACTGGTAAAAGATTTTGTAATAATGGTTTATGTTTATTGTTTATTCCTGAAACCTGATAATCATTTTTGTTTTCTAAAGATTTAAAGTAAGTTCAGAAAATTCAAATATCTATATTATGGAATTTGCTTTATTAGGTTTTTTTACAGGGTTAAGTCTTATATTAGCAATTGGGGCTCAAAATATTTTTGTTATAGAACAAGGTTTAAAAAAACAACATGTCTTTTTAGTTTGTTCTGTTTGCTCTATTTCTGATTTTATTTTAATATTTTTAGGAATATTTCTTTTTCATTATTTTACGCGATATTTTAATCCATCAATAGAGTTAATTTTTAACATTTTGTTAATTATTTTTATAATCCATTTTATATATTCAAAACTAAAGTTCTTAAATTCGACAGTAAGTTTTAAAGATAGAGACCCTAAAATCTCAAAATTAAATATATTTATAAAAACACTTGGTTTTACCTATTTAAATCCACATGTCTATTCTGACACCGTATTTTTTTTAGGAAATTTTTCTAAAAGTTTTATTTTTAATCAAAAAATATTATTTGGAGCTGGAGCTTCAATAGCATCCTTCCTATTCTTTTTTGTTATTGGTTATTTATCTAAATATTTATCGCAATATGCGCAGAACTTAAAGGTGTGGAAAGTAATAAATATTTTTATTATTGGTTTTATGAGTCTAATTGCAATTTTTGTTATAATAGAAACTATTAATTAGAATATCCATATTTTTTTAATCTTACATCACCAGTTCTAGCATGAGCTTCCATTCCTTCATATCTTGATATTCTTGCTGCAGTAGCACCAACTAGTTCAGTAGACTGTTTTGTCATTCTTTGAAAACTTAAAGTTTTAATAAATTTACCAACAAATAAACCACCAGTGTATTTACCAGCTCCTTTAGTTGGCAAAATATGATTTGTACCTGAACATTTGTCTCCATAGGCAACTGTAGTTTCTTCACCTACAAACAATGATCCATAATTTGTTAACCGTTGATAAAACCACTTCAAATTTTCTGTTTGAACTTCTAAATGTTCTGGCGCGTATTCATCACTAATTTTAACAATTTCTTCATCAGTATCACAAAGAATTACCTCACCATAATCTCTCCAAGCTGCTTCTGCACTTTTTCTTGGAACTTCGGGTAATTCTGAAATTAATTCTGGAACTCTCTTTAATACTTTCTCAGCTAACTCTTTACTTGTTGTGTATAACCAACATGGAGAATTATATCCGTGCTCTGCCTGACCTACTAAGTCTACAGCAACAATCTCTGGATCAGCTTTTGCATCAGCAATTATTCCAATTTCAGTTGGACCCGCAAATAAATCTATTCCTACTTTGCCATATAAAATTCTTTTCGCTTCAGCTACAAACTGGTTTCCTGGGCCAACAATGATGTCTGCTGGAGGGTTTTTAAATAATCCATTAGTCATTGAAGCAATCGCTGGAACGCCTCCTAAGTTCAATATTACATCTGCACCACAGAGATCAGCGGTGTAGACAATAGCAGGGTGGGCACCAACACCTTCTTTTGGCGGGCTACATGCAATTATATTTTTAACACCAGCAACTTTGGCTGTAGTAACACTCATAACAGCAGAAGCGATATGAGCATATCTTCCCCCTGGTATGTAACAACCAGCAGTATTAACAGGAACTAATTTTTGACCTGCGTACAAACCATCAGATAATTCAACTTCAAAATCTTGACCGTAATTTTTTAGTTGAGCTTCTGCAAATTTTCTTACTCGATCAAACGAAAATTGGATATCATCTTTAGTTTTTTGATCTAAAGTTTTTTTTATTTTCTCAATTCTTTCTTTTGAAACAATTATTTCCCCATCGTATTTGTCAAACTTTTTTGTTAAATTAATACAACCTTGTTCTTTTGTAATTTCAATGTCTTTTAATAAATCTTGAACTATTCCTGTTGTCTTATTGTCATCTGTTGATGATGTTTTTGGAGATTTTTTTAGATAAATGATAGCCATATTATTTGTATACTATAGTTGAATTATTTAAGACAATTTCAATTTTATTGCAATCAAACAATTAATCTAAAGCAACAACAGCTGCAGCAATTGATGCCAATCTTGCTGGAGCTTCATCAGAACGACTGGTTATTACTACTGGAACTTTACCTCCAACAACTACACCTGCTGCACACGCTCCACAAAAGTATATGAGCATTTTTACAAGTCCATTTCCTGTCTCAACACTTGGAACCAGTAATACATCAGCCATACCAGCCACACTATTTTTTATTCCTTTGATAGCCGCAGATTTTTTTGAGATACTATTATCAAATGCAAGTGGACCGAAAACATCAGCATTTAAATTTTCTTTTTTAGCTAAGTAAGTTAATTCCTCAGCTTCTTTCGAACTTGGAACACTATCTAAAACCTCTTCAGTAGCTGATAATATTGCTACTTTGGGTCTTTCAATTCCAATTCTATTTGAAAAATTAATAACATTTTTAAGAATATGCAATTTTGTTTTTACGTTAGGTAAAACATTTAATGCTCCATCGGTAATTATTAATGGTTTGTCATCTTTCCCTAAAGTCATATGCCAAATATGACTTAATCTAGTTTTTCCTAATAAATTATAATTTCTTTTTAAAACTTCTTTCATTAAAACGTCAGTATGAATATGACCCTTAACAATAATTCTAATCTTTTGTTCGCTTGCCAGTTTAGCAGCAATAGTTGCTGTATTATTTTCAACAGGTTCATGAATTATTTCATAATTTGAGATGTCCCATTTTAAATCTTGTGCACATTTATTAATTTCTTTTTCATCACCAATAAAAATTGGTTTAATTAGATTTTCTCTAACAGCATCTTGTACTGATTGCATAGCTAATGGTTTTCCTGCATTAACAATACCTGCTTTAACACCTTTCTTTTTGTGAGCAACATTGACCAAGTTATCAGGACAAATAATTTCTTTTTTGGAAAGCATGTCTATTTTTTTAAATCTACTAAATCCTTTTTAATAATTTTTGACAATTTAATCTCTTTTTTTAAGTTCATTCTAAACCTTTTATCTTTATTTTGACCAGGATACATTATTTCTTTTACTCCTTTAATCTTAGGTAATTTTTTAATTGTTTTAATGTTATCTTTAATTCTAGAAGTATAATTTTTGACAAATAAGTTTGTTTTAAATGTGATAAATAAATGTCCAATATTTTGTGGACCTGAAAAATCATCAAAAGGATCTTTAACTTTGCCTGCATGATTTCCACCAGTTAAAACACCACTTAAAATATCAACCATCCATGCTAAACCTGAACCTCTAAAACCTGCAATAGGCAATTGGACTCCGCTGAGAGCTTTTTTTGCGTTTGTAGTTGGTTTACCAAATTTATCTAATGCGACACCCTCTGGTATTTTTTGATTATTTCTAGCTGCAAATCTAATTTTTCCCCTATTAATTTTTGCAATAGCTGTATCTAAAATAAAGGGTGCCTGTGCTCCAGTTGGAGAACCAAAACATATAGGATTAGTTCCAAACAAACTTTTTTTTGAACCATAAGGAGCGATTGCAGGTGGAGCATTAGTATAAATCATGGTGATTAAATTTTTTTTTACTGCTTGCTCAGCATAGTAACCAGACAATCCATAGTGCCCGCTATTTCTCACTGCCACTAAACTAATACCCGTTTTTTTTGCATATTCGATTGCTTTTTTAATTGCAAGATCTGCTGCGACAAAGCCAATACAATTATCAGCATCGATGTGTGCGATCGATTGAGATATTTTTTTTATTTTTATTCTAGGTTTTGGATTAATAACTCTTTTAGATATTCTTTCACAATACATTCTTAATCTTGAAAGACCATGACCATAAGCACCAACTAACTCTGCATTAATCAAAGCATTGGCTGAAGTAATAGCATGATGATTGCTCAATCCATAATTTTTAAAAATTTTTATAACTTCTTTTTTAATTTTTTCTGTTTTCAAATTAGCCTTTTCCACGCCATGGAATTGTTTTATCTATTATTTTTCTCAAAGTTACATCAAATAATAAACCAAGCATTCCCATTATAAATATAGTGATCCAAATAACTTCGTATTGGAAATATTTTTTAGCGACGTTTTCAACAAAACCAATTCCAGTTGTTCCTGCTAAAAACTCAGCAGCAACTAAAGTTCCCCAACACATTCCTACTGCAACTCTTATTCCAGTAAGTATTTCTGGTAAAGAATTTGGAAAAATTACATACCTTAAGATTTGTTTTTTTGATGCACCAAGTGAGTGGGCTGCATGAATTTTTGATAACTGTGTTCCCGAGGCCCCAGCTCTTGCAGAAATAATCATGATTGATAATGAGACCATAAATAATAAGAAAACTTTCCCAGTATTATCAATTCCTAAAACTGAAATGATTAAAGGAGCCCAAGCTAATGGAGGCACAGGTCTATAAAGCTCGATTAATGGATCAAAAAAACCTTTGGCGAATCTATTTAATCCCATAAATAATCCAAGCGGCACCCCTATTAATATCCCAAAAACTAATCCCAAAAATACTCTTAAAAAAGAGTCCCATATATGACCATAAGGCACTGGCACTTTAAATAACTTAAAGTCTCCTGTTACTAATTTTAAAACTTGGCCTTTAAAATTTTGTTTAACTATTCCATCCTTAGTGTGAACTGGGTACTTACCGGGCAGAATATCAGCAATCCAGTCTGGTAAAATGAAACCAATCATTTTACTAACATCAACCATGTCTATCCATAAGAGAGGAATTTCTTTATAACCCACACTAGGTTTAAGCATAAGCATAAACTTATCAAATGTATCTGACGGTTTAGGTAGCCATCTACCGGATCCTTGTTCAGAACAACTTGGACCACTTGCAACAATGGTACCAGCTGGAAATAAAAATATATCTACAAATCGTAATCCCCCTTGAGCTTCTTTTTGCGCAACATCAAAATTGATAATTGCATTTTGCATTTCATTTAATGCATTTGGCGGATATATACTTGCAAATTCAATTCGTCGTGCAATTTTAACAATATCCTTAGCGTAGGTTGACGCTACTTCTTGAGTATCATCTAAATTTTTACGATAAGCTTTTATCTCATCTTTAAGTTCTTTTATTTTATTTTTAAATTGTGGATTATGATTTCTTAACTTAAAAAATTCATCACTAATAATTTGTAATTCTTTAGCAGCAGCATCAAATTTTAAACCTCTTTTAGTCTCTGGAACCAAAGGTACTTCGATTGTATTTTCTATAGATCCCGTTCCAGATTGAACTTTTATAATTCCCCAATTTCCTTGCTTACTTACTGCTTTAAGTCTTTCATTGGCTTCTTGTTCTGTTTCAAAAGGATATTTAGATTTTTTAAAATTTTCAGTTAATAAGTTTATCTTACCGGTAATGCTATCTATCTTAAATTTCGTCTCGTTTTCAATTAAATCCTCATTAGTTAATAAAGGAATGAGCTTAATAGTTTTGTTAATAAACCTTGTAAGATCCGTTTTTTGTTGCAAATTAAGATCCTTAGAAAATTTAATTTCATTTAAAGTTGCTTTAAGATTTTTATTTTCTTTCTTAATTTGAGCAGTACTTTTGAATTCTCTTTCCTCTATTGGAAATTGATATTTTAAACCTAATAAAGAGTCATTAACTTTTGCTACTTGGCAGAGTTCATTAGCAGATTTAGGGTAAAAACCTTTTGCAATATCCCAAGAATAATAAAGCCATATCAGTAATAGAAAACTACTTCCTACTATAATCCAGTGAGTACCACCTCTTGCTCTTTCGGGATTTCCAAATACAGCATCAACCCTTTCGGTCTTGATTAATCTTCTTCCATAGAGAATACATCCAATTACTGCAAAAAAAATTAAAAAGGTGATTATTTGAATTAACATTTAATTATCTTTCCCCATAATTTCTTCTTCCATATTCCAAATCATCTCTAATATTTCTTCTCGTTTCACTGAAAAATCTTTATTCTTTTTAATTTCTCTTAGATCTTCTTTGAGACCCATTGAAGCAAATGGAAGATTATATTCCTTATGAATTCTTCCGGGTCGAGGGGCCATTACATATAGTCTCTCACCAAGTAAAAGAGCTTCTTCAACTGAGTGGGTGATCAAAATAATTGTTTTTCCTGTCTCTTTCCAAATTTTCAAAACTAAAGACTGCATTTTTTCTCTTGTTAATGCGTCTAGGGCTCCTAAAGGTTCATCCATTAAAATTAGATCAGGATCATTAATCAAACATCTTGCAAGAGCAACTCTTTGCTGCATACCACCAGAGAGTTGATAGGTTGGGGTATTACCAAAACCTTTTAAGCCAACTATTTCTAACCATTCATCAACTTTTTTTTGAGTTTCAATTGGATCTTTTTTTTTCATTCTTAATCCAAAATTTACATTTTCAGCAACCGTTAACCATTCAAACAAAGCACCTTGCTGAAAAACCATACCCCTTTCTACACCTGGTCCATCAATCTCTTTATTATTTAAAGTAATGTTTCCTGAAGTTGGTCTAATAAATCCTGCGGTAATATTTAATAATGTTGTTTTTCCACAACCTGATGGTCCAAGAACTGTTAAAAGTTCTCCTTTTTTAAGAGTAAAATTTAAATTTTTTAGAGCATGAACAGTTTCTCCCTTTGGAGTTTTAAAAATCATATTAAGATTTTGAGAAACTAGATCACTCATTTGTTCACTTTATATTAGAATTTATATAAAAAAAATAGGCACCAATTGAATAAAAATTGGCGCCTATTTAAATTTTAATTACCTTTAGATTATAAAGGCAAGAAACTTGTGTCTACGTTTCCTCTTGGTGTTCCCATTCCTTTTAGGAATGCATCAAGATTTCCACTTTCCATTGAACTTTTAGTTTCTTCTGGAGTAAGAAATTTGAAACCACCTAAAGTTTCTTTCATGTCAGGAATTTTCATTTCTGAAGCTTTTGACATTGCATTCATATCGCTTTTACCAGCTCTATACCTTGCATTAGCCTCATGAGTTACTTCGATGAAAGTTCTTAACATTCCTGGGTTTTCTTTCATAAACTTCGTAGTCACAGAAGTAATGTCAATCCCCAGGATACCTGCATCTCTAGCTTCTTGAACTGTTAGTAATCTAGATCCAACTGCAACAGCAGCTTTAATAGAATTACCACCAAACAAACATGCCATTACAACATCACCACTTACTAAAGCAGCAGCACCTTCTTCAGGGTCCATTTGAATGATATCCATTTTTTTTCTATCCGCTCCAACAACTTTCATACTCTCATCAAAAACGTATTCTGCCATTGTTCCAAGTGGAACAGCAACTTTTTTACCTTCTAATTCAGTTGCATTCGCTTTTGTAATTCCAGATGCATTAGAAGTAACACAAGTTGTTCCTCCCATTCCGTATTCCATTGCAATATCAACTAATTTGATAGGTGCTTTAGATTTAACAGCGTTAATAAATGGAACTAAACCTTGAGAATAAGAAATATCAATATCTCCTGCTAACATCGCATCAGTCATAGCACCACCATTAGTAAAGTTAGTCCACTTTACAGGAACCCCTAGAGCTTTTGCGAAGTTTTTCTTCATCATGTCCTCTAGATTTGGACTTGGCCACTCTAAGAAGTAAGCAACTCTAACTTCATTAGCTGCTGAATTAGCAACTGATATTGAAAGATTTAGAGCTACAAAACATCCAAGAATAAAACTAATTATTTTTTTCATTTATGCCTCTTCCTTGTTTATTTATATGTTTCAATTTTAAGATTAATTTGACCTATATGTAAAACAAAAAAATGATCATTATAGTTACACAACTTAAAGTTGTGACATTATTTTGGTGGTTAATTTCTATTAATTAGTCTATGGATTTAATACTAAAAATTT
This sequence comes from uncultured Pelagibacteraceae bacterium, assembly GCA_902527635.1. Lineage (GTDB taxonomy): Bacteria > Pseudomonadota > Alphaproteobacteria > Pelagibacterales > Pelagibacteraceae > Pelagibacter. The sequence continues at coordinate 12,743 of CABZPS010000004.1, forward strand.
TAAAAATTTATTTATGAGTTCGGAAAAAAGAACATTAGTGCCTAATTCGCTCAATGAACATTGGATGCCATTTACATCCAATAAGGATTTTAAAGAAAATCCAAAATTGATTGTTGAGGCAAAAGGTGTTTATTTAAAAAATCATCATGGCAAGACACAAATTGATGCAAGCTCAGGATTATTTTGCAATCCATTAGGACATGGAAGAAAAGAGATTATTGAGGCAATAACAAATCAATTAAATACTCTTGATTATTGTCAGCCGTTTCAACAAGGTTTTGGTGGTTCTTTTGAATTAGCAACAAGAATTTCAAAACACACACCTGGAAATTTGAATAAAATTTTTTATACAATATGTGGATCTACAGCGGTAGAGACTGCAATTAAGATTAGCATTGCCTACCATAAAGCAAGAGGCGAGGGACAAAGATTTAGATTTGTTGGAAGAGAACGTGCTTATCATGGGATGAATATTGGAGCAACATCAGTTGGTGGTATGATCAACAATGTTAAAGCGTATGCAAGTGTATTGATGCCAGGTGTTGTTCATATGAGACACACACATTTAGATGAACATAAATTTATTTCAGGTCAACCAGAAACAGGAGCTGAGATTGCTGATGACTTAGAGAGAATTTGTACCAACTTTGGTTCTGAAAATATTGCAGCTTGTATTGTAGAACCTATTGCTGGGTCAACAGGAACTTTAGTGCCACCAGTTGGATATTTACAAAGACTAAGAGAACTTTGTGATAAACATAAAATACTATTAATTTTTGATGAAGTTATCACCGGTTGGGGAAGGACTGGCTCGGCTTTTGGGGCCCAAGAGTTCGGTGTAACACCTGATATAATGACAATGGCAAAAGCAACAACTAATGGAATAGTTCCTTTTGGTGTGGTCGCTTGTAAAGAAGAAATTTACGATGCTGTGATGGATAATTCTCCAAAAGGTGCAATAGAGTTATTTCATGGTTATACATACTCTGGAATTCCAGTTTCAGTTGCTGCAGCATTAGCAGTTCAAGATATTTTCGAAAAAGAAGATATCTTTAATAGAGCAAAAGAGCTTGCTCCTTATTTCCAAGAAGGCCTATTTTCTCTGAAAGATATTGATGTTGTAGACAACATAAGAGGTTATGGAATGATGGGTGGAATAGATATTAAAACTGATGGTAGACCTGGTAAAGCAGGTTTAGCTACTTTCAAACATTGTTACGATGCAGGAGTAAATTTCAAAGCTACTGGTGATTGTTTAATTATAGCACCAATGTTTATTTGCGAAAAAAAACACATTGATGAAATTATAGAAAAATTAAGAACTGGAATTACTAATTACGCAAAGAGTAAAAAGAATTAAATTTCGTTAATGAGAATTGGCGTACCTAAAGAAATAAAACCTCAAGAAAATAGAATTGGCCTGACACCTGATAGTGTTAAAACTTTGGTTTCAGAGGGTCATGAAGTTTTAGTTGAAAATAATGGAGGCTTTGAAGCAGGTTTCGATAATGGTCAGTACAAAGATGCTGGGGCAAAAATTATAGAAAAAGCTGCTGATATTTTTTATGATGCTGAGATAATTGTAAAAGTTAAAGAGCCTCTAAAAGTTGAAGTTGACATGATAAGAGAAAATCAAATAGTTTTTACTTATCTACATCTTGCTGCTGCTAAAGATTTAACAAAAGGACTTATTAATTCCAAAGGTGTTTGTATAGCTTACGAAACTGTTACAGATCAAAATGGGAAATTACCACTCTTAGCTCCAATGAGTGCAGTTGCTGGTAGAATGTCAGTACAGGCTGGAGCTCATTGTTTAGAAAAAAATCAAAAAGGTAGAGGCTTACTTTTAGGAGGAGCACCAGGAGTTGAGGGCGGAACTGTTGTTATATTAGGTGGAGGAGTTGTTGGTGAAAATGCTGCAATAATTGCGACTGGTATGCAGGCGAAAGTTCACATAGTAGACAAATCAGAAAAAAGACTTGAGGAATTAACTCAAAGATTTGGTAATAAAATTATTCCTCAACAATCTGATAATACTGATCTAAAAAAATTGATTTCAGATGCAGATCTAGTTGTTGGTGGAGTACTAATTCCAGGTGCAGAAGCTCCAAAGTTAGTTACAAAGGATATGTTAAAATTGATGAAAAGAGGATCTGTTATAGTTGATGTTGCAATTGATCAAGGTGGTTGTGTTGAAACAAGTAAGCCAACTACATTTGCAAATCCTACATATATAGTTGATGATATTATTCATTACTGCGTTGCGAATATGCCAGGTGGAGTTCCTAGAACTTCTACATTAGCCTTAAATAAAGTTACACTACCTTTTTTAAACAGATTAGCTAAAGATGGATATCAAAAAGCTTTAAGAGATGATCCAAATTTTTTGGCTGGACTAAATGTTTATAAAGGCAACGTAACACATAAAGCAGTTGCAGATACATTTGGTCACAAATTTCTTTCTCCAATAGAGGCTTTAAATTAAAAATGAAAAAAATTACAATATTATTTTTATGTATATTAATAACATTTCCAGCCTTTGCTTCAGAAAAAATAAAACCAAAAAAAACACCACTTAAAAAATTATCTAAACAATTAGGTAATGGAGAATTAATCAAGATTAACTCATATCAAGCTGCTGACTTTAGAGCAATAAAAGAGGGCTGGTACAAAGATAGTCCATTGGTGGTTGACGCTCTCATAACCTATCCAGAGGGAGAGGGTCCATTCCCTATATTATTAATTGTTCATAGTAGTGGTGGACCAGGTGAATTTACTGCTGATTGGTTAGAGTTTATGAGAGATCAACAAAAGCCATTGTTAGACATGGGTATAGCCACAATGTATTTGGATAATTTTTCTGCAAGAGGTGCTAAACATACTTACCTTGATCAATCAAAAGCCTCTTTATGGTCTACTTATATAGATATGTTTATGGCATTGGATTATCTTAGTAAAGATCCAAAAATTAATATTAAAAAAGTTGGTGTTTCTGGATTTTCAAGAGGAGGAAATCTTTCATTGATGGCATCAGAAAAAAGATTAAGAGATACCTTGGTTAGTAAGGATCTTTATTTTGCTGCATCTCAACCTAGGTCAGCCGAGTGTGGAATTACCGGAATGTTTAGAAACCCAATTCCAATTAAAGAAACTAAAGTTTGGTATGTCCACGGTTTGGCAGAAGATTATACCTTACCAGGCCCATGTGTAGAATTAGTTGAAAAAATGCAAGCTAAAGGAGCTGATGTAAAGATAGATTTAAGAGAAGGGTGGTATCATTTATTTACTGGTAACTATGAAATAGAATTTTCTAAAAGTACACAATATTTCTGGAAGTGTCCTATGTTTTATACAGAGGATGACGGTAATCCTAATAAAGAATTTGTTGATATGATGATAAAAAATGGAGTTTTTAAAAGTTTGGATGAATTTAATGAAATATCAAAAAAAAATCCCAGAAAGGCTTTTAAAACAATGTTTAAAGGTCTTAAAAAAGAAAAATGTATAGGAAAAGGTGTTACCGAGGGTGGTAATCATGGAAAAACCTTCTTGCCAGAGTATTTAGCATTTTGGAAAAAAAATTTATTAAATTAGAAAATGAAGAAACTTCCAAGCTCAGCTAAAGTTGTAGTTATCGGTGGAGGTGTAGTTGGATGTTCTTGTGCTTACCACTTAGCTAAATTTGGTTGGAAAGACGTGATATTAGTTGAAAGAGACAAATTAACCTCGGGAACTACTTGGCATGCCGCTGGTTTAGTAAGTCAAATTGGGCCATCTGCAACTATTACTAAAATTAGGAAATATTCTTTAGATTTATATAAAGAGCTTGAAAAAAAAGTGGATCATTCAGCAGGTTTAAGACTTAATGGTGCATTATCTATTGCACAAGAGGAGGGAAGGTGGCAGGAGTTAAAAAGACAAGCCACTACTGCCCAATTATATAATTTTGATGTTCAAATTTTAAATAAAGACCAAGTAAAAGAAAAAGCTCCTTTAATTAAGAATGATGATTTATTAGGTGGAATATTAATGCCAGGTGATGGCTCTGGTGACCCATCTGGTATTACACAACTATTAGCTAAGGCAGCTAAAAGTGAGGGTGCAAGTATATTTGAAGATTCACCTGTAGATAAAATTTTGGTAAAAAACAAAAAAATAGAGGGAGTGATTGTTAATGGACAAAAAATCGATTGCGAATATATTGTTTTAGCTACCGGAATGTGGTCCAGACAAATTGGTGAAAAAACTGGAGTTAGCATTCCCTTATATCCGGCAGAGCATTTTTATGTAATAACAGAGTCAATTGATAATTTACCTAAAGACTTTCCTGTTGTAAGAGACTATGACAGTAGGACTTATTTTAAAGAGGACGCTGGAAAATTATTGCTTGGAATATTTGAAGGTAAATCTATACCAGCTTTTAATAAGACAAACAAAGTGCCAGAGAATTTTTCATTTGGAGAATTTCAAGAAAATTTAGAACATTTTGAACCTTATTTAGAAGCTTGTATGAAAAGATTTCCAGTTTTAGAAAAAACTGGAATAAGGAAATTTTTTGCAGGCCCGGAGTCTTTTACTCCAGATACAAATTCGTTATTGGGTGAGGTTCCTGAAGTTAGAAATTTTTTCGTTTGTTGTGGATTGAATAGTATAGGAATTGCAAGCGCAGGTGGAGTAGGTAAAGTCACTGCAGAGTGGATGATGAACGGTCATATAAGTGAAGATATATTTAGCTATGACATTAAAAGATTTCAAAAATTTCATTCAGAAATAAATTTTATAAAAGAGAGAATAACTGAAACGCTTGGTGATTTATATGGAATGCATTGGCCTTTTAAACAACATAAAACTTCAAGAAATATAAAAAAACTTCCATATCACGATGAGTTAAAAAGTTTCGGAGCGTGTTTTGGTGTTTCCGGCGGATATGAAAGACCAATGTGGTTTGCATTAGATGGAGAAAAAACGGAATATAAACACAGTTATAACTACCAAAATTGGTATCCATCAGCAGAATATGAAACAAATAATACTTTAAAAAATGTTGGTCTATTTGATTTAACTCCTTTTTCAAAATTCGAGATAAAATCTGATAAAGCACACAAGGAATTACAAAAAATTTGCACAGCTAATATAAAGAATGAACCTGGCAAATGTATGTATACACATATGTTAAATCCAGATGGTGGTATTGAAACAGATTTAACTGTTGTTTGTATCGATAAAGATTATTTTAGAATAATTAGCTCTGCTGCTACACGAGAGAGAGATAAATTTCATATAAAAAAATACCTTACAAAAGATGTTGATTTAAAAGATGTTACAGATGATTTTTGTGTATTTGGAGTTTTTGGCCCAAAAAGTAGAGATCTGCTTAAAACTTTAAGTAAAGATAATTTTGAAAATGATAAATTTAAATTTGGATTTGCAAAGTTTATTGCAGTTGATGGGGTTAAAATTTGGACACAAAGATTATCTTATGTGGGTGAATTAGGCTTCGAGCTATATGTAGATCTTAAAGATGCAAAAAAAATTTATGAATTAATTATTAAAAAAGGTAAAGATTTTAATCTTTCAAATTGTGGTATGCATGCAATGGATATTATGCGAATGGAGAGTGGCTTTCTACACTGGGGACACGATATTTCGCCTGAGGAAAATCAATATCAAGCAGGTCTTTCATTTACAATCAGTAATAAAAAAAATGTAGATTTTATCGGAAAGTCAGCTCTTGAAAAGTTTGATAAAGAAAATGTTAAAACAAGATTTGCAATGTTTATTTTAAAAGATAGTAAACCTGGAGAACCATTATTACTTCACGACGAGCCTATCTATTTAGAAGATAAAATAATAGGAAGATCTACCTCAGGAAACTATTCATTTAACTTTAAGAAAAATCTTACTTTTGGTTATATTAATAACGATTTTTCTTATGAAAAACTGAAAGATAGTAAACTATTTATTGAGGTTGAGAAAAAAAAATATGAAATTGAATTGATTAGTAGACCACTAAAGCAGACCAATTTTAAGAGTAATTAAACTTTATTTTTTAAAAGAAAAACAAATATAAAACCAGTGATGTACATAATAAAAGCATATGCAGCTGTTGGAGTTATATAAACTATATCTGTACCAAATATTTGTGTAGAAACAAATATTGCAAGAGTACCATTTTGTAATCCACATTCTAAAGCAATGCATTTTTGCTGTTTAATTCCTGAGGCAAAAGTTTTACCAAGACAATAAGCCACAATCATCATTGTTATATTGAGAATAAAAGTAATTAAACCTGCTTGCATCAGAAAATTTATAAAACTTTCTCTCTCTTCATAAAATGCAGCTATGAAAAAAATGACAAATAATAATATATTGAGTTTTTCAAATATTTGAATTTTTGCATTAACAAAATTTTCAGCAAATTTTCTTATAATCATCCCCAAAATAACTGGTACCGTTACAACCAAAAACATTTTTAGCGCTATACCAGTCATTGAAATATTTTGAGAAACATTTATGATACCAAATAATTCAGCGGATTTAAAAATTATAAATGGAACGGTAATAATAGAAATTAAACTGATTATAGCTGTTAAAGTAATAGATAAAGCGACATCTCCATTAGCAAATTTTGTTAATATATTTGATGTAACTCCACCCGGTGCAGCAGCAATAATCATAACTCCAATTGCCATTTCAGGCTGTACTCTTAAAACAATAATTAATATGTAAGCAACTAATGGAAGAATAATTAATTGACAAAAAAAACCTAAGAAAAAATCTTTAGGAGTTTTTAAGACCTTTATAAAATCCTCAATCTTTAAACCCAAACCCAAACCTAACATTATTAATGCTAGTATAATAGGTGCTATTTTTGTTACTATTTCCATGACCCCTCTGTGTAATAGTAAAGTACCTTTAAAATATTAAAAATTTATGAAATTGCAATTAAATTTAAAATTCTTGCTAAAAATTTTGACTTTTCTTTGAAAAATTCCAATTGGTAATTAAGTATTTGATCTTTATTATTACCTGTTAAAAAATATTGTTTTTTTTCATTAATTTTTAGAAGTCCTTTTTTAATTAAAAATTGACATTTTCTAATTACAGTTGCTCTTGGAATATTGGTCATTTCTGAAATAGACATAGCGCTCAAACCCGGTTTAGTTAATTGGAGAGGGTTAGCCAAAGTTTCATAAACGAAAAACTTGTTGTCTCTATTTATAGAGAAATCTTTTGGAAATGTTTTTGTATTTAATGCTTGGTGCATCATAATTGTTCCAATTACATGAACTGTAGTTAAGTCATTAAACATTTTTTGATAACCAATAATCCAAGGAATTTGCATTCTATAGTACCATCTCCAACATAATGTGAAATTTTTTTTTATAACTTTTTCTACAATATTTTTGTCAATTTTTTTATCATATAATTTTTCTTTATTAAGTAGCTCACTCACTCTTGCAAGATACTTGGAAGTTAAAGGTATTTGATTGATTGGTTTCACATAAGGATAGGCGGATCGTTCAAGCATAATAACTTTTTTTTTTCTTTTTATAACTCCTAATTTTTCAAGTTCCAAAACTTTACGTCTCAAAGTTTCTTTAGGTAATTCAAGTTTTTCACATAGTTCAGAAATACTAAATCTGTCTATTTCTAAATTATCTTTAGAGTAATATTGATCATATGTTTGAGTAACATTTACTTGATGATAAAAATTTAATGTTTTCTCAATCAAAGAAGCTAATATTAGAAATTTAACATGATCTTGAAAAGAAATATAAACTCCGTTAATCCAATTCCATTGATGCGTAACCCAATCTGTGCCTAAAGTTTCATAATTCTCAACCAAGCAACTATACACTTGCTCGTCTGTAAGTTTTTTTGAAAAATCTATTTGTTTTACTTCCATAAATTTTGGTTTTCAATTAATGACCCAAATTGAACACATGTCAATTAAATACTGACCCATATTGGACTTTTTGTAAATTGAGAAAATTTAGACTTTATGATGTTTTTGAACAATAAAAAATAGAGGCTTTACAGATTTAGACATTGAAATCTAGACTCCAAATGGTTTCAATGAAGCAAGAAATCCTTTAAAAAACAGAGTTGATATCAATATTTTAAAATCAAAACTTCAAGAAACTGATAGTAGAGAATTTAAAAAAAATCTTATTATTCTAATATTGTTATTTACAATGTTAGGAATTTTAGGGATCAACTTCTCACAATAATGAAATTTGCAAATATAAGTTTTTCATGGTTTAATGATTATATGAAATATTCTGGTTTTAAGGTTAAAGAGAAATTAATCGAAAAATATCTTGTTAAAGACAATATAAAAAATCAATCGAAAAGCACAAATATTAATGTTTTACTAAACAGAGTTAGGACTGAAAAAAAAAATGAAAGTATGAGAAAATTATACTTTTCTGCTGCAGCTTCTACTGGATTAGTATTATTTGGACTTCTGATCTTCTAAAATTTATTTCATAAAAGTATCATTAAATTGATTGCTAACTCTTACAAAAGTAGTGCATTTACTCAATTGTTTTAGAGATGGTGCTCCAACATAAGTACAACTACTTCTCAAACCACCCAGAATATTTAAGATTGTTTCATTGATTTTTCCTCGGTAATTTATCTTCACAGATCTTCCTTCACTACTCCTATAGTTTGATAGTCCACCATAATGTTTTTTATTTGCAACCTCAGAACTTGAGCCATAAAATTCGATATATTTTGAGCCATTCTTTTTTATTATTTTTCCACCACCTTCATCATGTCCTGCTAACATTCCACCAAGCATAACAAAATCAGCGCCCCCACCAAATCCTTTTGCAACATCACCAGGACAAGTACAACCACCGTCAGCAATGATATGTGCTCCTAAACCATGAGCTGCGTCTGCACATTCAATTACAGCACTTAATTGAGGATAACCAACTCCTGTTTGTATTCTTGTGGTGCACACACTTCCAGGTCCAATACCTACTTTTACAATATCAGCACCACTTAAAACTAATTCTTGTGTCATATCTGCTGTAACAACGTTACCAGCAATGATAGTTTTTGTTGGATATTTATCTCTTACAGATTTGATGAAATTTGTAAAATGTTCAGTATATCCATTAGCTACATCTATGCATATAAATTTAAAAAAACTAAATTCTTTCAATACTTTATCTAAAGTACGAAAATCCTCTTTTTTAATGCCAACGCTTAAAGCGATATTTTGATAAATTTGTTTGATTTTTTTATTTTGTTTAATTTTTTTGACATCATGTTGTTTAGTAAGACATGTAATCATTCCATGATCGTTTAACTTTTCTGCTATACCAAGTTCTCCAACACCATCCATATTGGCAGCTATTATTGGAATTCCTGACCATTCATTTTTACTGTATTTAAATCGATAAGTTCTTAATAGATTTACATCCTTACGACTTTTTAATGTGCTTCTTTTGGGTCTAAATAGGACATCTGAATAGTCTAGTTTTAATTCTTCTTCTATTCTCACAAAAAAAGAAACTACCAACCAAAATCATTATTTCAATTAAATTATTAGTTGTGGATAAGTATTGAAACAAAAGTTAAAACTATTATAAATCAGCATTAATTATAAATATTAGATAAGAACTGTGTAAAATATGCAAAAAACTATTCTTTTTTGTCTAATTTTCTTTTTTACATTTTTATCTAATTCTTTTGCTGATTTACAATTTAAACAATCAAAAGATATTTCTGATGATACTGATCATTTAAGGGGAATTTTTATAAAACCAGATGGAACAAGAGTATATGTTACTTCTGATGATGCAACTCCTACAGTCATTGAGTATTCATTAAATATCCCATTTGATATTAGCACTGCAACTAAAACTTCCCAAACTAACCTTTTGGTGTCTGGAGGGGCTGCAATGGATAAGCCCCATGCAATAGAATTTAAGCCTGATGGAAAAGTTATGTATGTAATTCACAGTAAATCAGGCTCGGTTGGTGTAGAACAGTTTAATCTTTCCACTGCTTGGGATACTCAAACTATATCATATGATACTAGCTTAAGTATTCCTGATGACGTTCAAATAAGGGCTCTAGCTTTTAAATCTGATGGTACTCGTGTGTATATCGCGCAACGAGATTATGGAAAAGTCAAACAATTTGATTTATCAACACCATGGGACTTATCGAGTGCAACCAATGAAGTACAGTCAAATTCTTTTAAAGGTGAAGAAAATAATTTAAGAAATATACAATTTAGTTCAGATGGAACATTTATGTATTTAGGTGGTAATGGTGGTGACGATATCAATAGATATAAACTGCCTACTGCATGGGATATAAGCACAATTACACATGAAACTACTTTTTCAATTAGCTCACAAACAGGTGAGATGCGTGGATTTAAATTTTCATCTAATTTTACAAAACTATACGTAACGGGAGACAATGGTGGGACTGACGATGTGATTTATGAATATGATGTTGATTGTGCTGGAACTATAACTTGTCTTGATGCATCAACTAATGCTGATGTAAAAGCTATCATTGAAGCTAATGTAGAGTTATCTAAAAGAATTATTAGGAATAATATACTTCCAGTGTTTCATAGAACTGAATGGTTAAGAAGACACAAAAACAAAGACAATCTTTCAAACTTAAATGCGGAAATTAATTTTACAAATCAAAAAATTGCAAAATTAGTTAGTACTTTAGAAACTTTTAAAAAAGAAAAAGATAGAACCTACAATAGTGATGATTGGTTTCAATGGAGTGAGGGTAGAGTAAGTCTAGGTAAAAGACATGCAATAGATACTTCGTCTAGAGATATTCATACCTATGGTATTTCAATTGGTGCCGATAGGATTAAAGATGAAGATAGAGATGTAATGTATGGATATGTTTTCCAATATGGAAATGATAATATTGATATTGGTGGCCAAGGCACAGGGTTAGATACTGACTCTTATAGTTTAGCTCTTTATGGAACAAAAATTGGAGAAGATAATTTTTTTACTGATGGCATTATTGGGTTAAGCTTATTAAATGTTGATCATACAAGAGTTACATATGGTAATACTCTCAAAGGAGATAGAGAAGGACAACAAATATTTGGTTCAATTAATTTTGGAAAAAGGATTAATGATGAAAAGCTTAATCTAAATCCTGGAGTTAAATTAGACTTAGGTTACACAGAACTTAAGTCGTTTAGAGAAAAAACTACCATGGGAAATAGTCTGGCTGATGCATTGATTTATAAAAATCAAAATATTAAAACTGCAATTTTAACTATTGGAGTTCTTTTAGATAAGACGGACACCCAAAATGATACAATAATTAACCACCATGGAAGATTAGAATATGTTGGAGATCTAAGCCCATCATCTGATGCCGAATTTTATTTTGTTAACAATCAAAGCACCATTTATAATTATTCATCAAGCAATAAATCTGAACATAACTATAGAATTGGTTATGGTATCGATAGAACTTCAATATCTGGATGGTCAACAGTTGCAAATTTTGAAAGATTTGGTGCAAGAGGAAAAGGTTATAGCAATGAACTTTATTTATCTCTAGGATATGTACCTATTGATGAGATTAAATATGCATTCAAGATAAATGACTTTAAAAATGCTGGATTAGAATTCACTAAAGAAGTGAACGATTTACATTTTAAGATTAATACAAATTACTTTTTTTTAAGCGTGGTACCAAAATATAATGCCAATATATTAATAAGTAATAGGTTTTAACAGGAATAAATTTTTTATATTTTTTCTATAACAGATTTTACAGTTTCACCCATTACAGATGGATTTTTCGAAATTGTGACGCCGCACTCTTTAAGTATCTCCACTTTTTCTATAGCACTTTCTCCGTAAGCTGAAACGATTGCGCCTGCATGACCCATAACTCTACCTTTTGGTGCTGTTAAACCAGCTATATATCCGATGACGGGCTTTTTCATATTTTCTTTTGCAAATTCACCAGCTGCAACTTCTTGTGGTCCGCCGATTTCACCAATCATTAAAATCGCATCAGTTTCATCATCTATTTCAAATTTTTCAATAATATCTCTAAAAGAACTGCCATTGATTGGATCACCACCAATTCCCACACTTGTAGAAACACCTATGTTTAGATCTTTCATTTGTTGGGCTGCTTCATAACCTAAAGTCCCTGATCTACTTATTATGCCAACTCTGCCCTCTTTATAAATATGACCTGGCATAATTCCCAACATTGATTTACCTGGACTTATTATTCCAGCGCAGTTTGGACCAACCAAAGTCATTTTTTCATTTTTAGAGTATCGTCTCATATATCTTTTAATTTTAATCATATCGTGTGAAGGGATCCCATCGACAATTGCAACACAAGTTTTAATGCCAGCATCAGCAGCTTCCATTGCAGAGTCAGCGGCAAAAGCTGGGGGAACAAATAAAACAGATGCTGATGCGCCAGTATTTTTTACTGCATCTTTTACAGTGTTAAATACTGGTCTGTCTAAATGTTTTTGCCCTCCTTTTCCTGGAGTTACTCCGCCTACAACATTAGAGCCATACTTTATCATTTCTTCAGCATGGAATGTTCCCATTTTCCCAGTAAAACCCTGAATGATAATTTTTGTATTTTTATCAATTAAAACTGTCATTTTATTTTTTTAATACTGCAACAGCTTTATTTGCTGCATCTTCTAATGTATTTGCTTCAATATATTTTATTTTACTTTCTCTAAGAATTTTATTACCTTTATCTACGTTAGTACCAGCAAGCCTAATTACTAATGGTACCTTTATTTCAATTTTTTTCAATGCTTGAACTATTCCTTCAGCCACCCAGTCGCACCTATTAATACCAGCAAAAATATTGATCAATATTACTTCTACTTTCTCATCCATAGTTATTAATTTGAAAGCTTTAACAATTTTTTCAGGAGTAGCACCACCTCCAACATCTAAAAAATTAGCAGGTTGACCACCAGCTAATTTTATCATGTCCATCGAAGCCATTGCTAAACCAGCTCCATTAATGATATTACCAATATTACCGTCTAAGCTTACATAATTTAAACCTCTATCAGATGCAAAAACCTCTTTATCATCCTCTTGAGTTTTATCTCTAAGTTCTGAAACTTTATTTCTTCTAAACATAGCATTGTTATCAAAGCTCATTTTACAATCTAATGCTAGGATTTGCTTTTGTTTAGAGATGACTAATGGATTTACCTCAACCATCGTTGCATCTAATTCACTGAAAGCTTTAGCGCATCCGACTATTGTATCAGAAACTCTTGAAATAAGTTCTGGTTCTATACCTAAGCCAAAAGCGAGTTCTCTAGCTTGAAAACTTTGTATACCTACAGCAACTTCTATCTTAGATCTTATTATAGACTCTGGTTTTTCTTTGGATATCTCTTCAACGCTCATTCCGCCTTCTGTGGATGCAACTACCATTATACTTTCTGAACTTCTATCAAATACTAATCCGAGGTATAGTTCTTTTTCTATATCAGTTGCTTCTTCAATATAAATTCTATTTACAATTTTTCCCTCAGGCCCTGTTTGATTAGTAACTAGTTTTTTTCCCAAAAGTTTATCTGTAGCTTGAGCCACTTCTAAAGGTGAATTACACAATATAATTCCACCTGCTTTTCCTCTTGCACCAGAATGTATTTGAGCTTTTACAACCCATCTCGCTCCACCAATCTCTCTTGCTTTATTTTCTGCTGTCTCAGGGCTATAAACAATTCCTCCTCTTGGAATTGTTACTCCAAAGCTGGCTAAAATTTCTTTTGCTTGATATTCGTGTATATCCATAATTATTTATCATTTATGAGTTTATCAATGTTGACAATGTTTTCTGCCATTCTAGCTGAAGCCGCGTCAATCATTCTTCCATCTAATTGAGCTGCACCTTTACCCTCTTTTGCAGCTTTATCTAATTCTTGCAAAATTCTTTTTGCTTTAGTTACCTCAGTTTCAGGAGGGGTGAATACTTTATTAGCTAATTCGATTTGCGATGGGTGTATTGCCCACTTACCTTCAATGCCAATAGCCGCTCCTCTTTTTGCAGACTCAATATATGCATTTGGATCATTGAAATCACCAAATGGACCATCAATTGCTCTTAGTCCATATGCCCTACAAGTCATCACGAGTTCAGAAAGCCCATGATGCCATTGATCACCAGGATAATAAGGATTTAAACCACCAATCACAACTGTTCTCGCTCTTAAACTCGCAGCATAATCTGCAACTCCAAAATGTAATGCTTCTAGACGCTCACTTGATTTTGCAATGGATTTTATATTGGACATGCCCAAAGCTGTCTCAATTAAACACTCAATACCTATTTTGTTATTGAATTTTTTGTTTGTTTCTATTTGAGTAAGCATACAGTCGACCATGTATACGTCACTTTCAGTGCCTACTTTTGGCAACAATATTGTATCTAGATTTTGTCCAGCTTGTTCAACAATTTCAATCAAATCTCTATACATATAATGAGTATCAAGACTATTTATTCTTACAGAGATAGTTTTACCTTTTTCTTTCCATTTCATTTCATTTAAAGCATTAATAACATTAGCTCTGGCTGTCACTTTGTCATTAGGAGATACGGCATCTTCTAGATCTAAAAAAATATAATCAGCTTCAGAATTTAAAGCTTTTTCAAACATTTTTGGGGATGATCCTGGAACGGCTAACTCACTTCTATGTAGTCTAGGTCTTGAAGGTTTGGATAATATGAAGCTCATCTGATTTATTTTATTTTTTCAAACTACTTTCTTTTCTTCAATGTTTAAACATATAAATTACTTATTAGTTAGATTTTTTCTCTCTCTAAATTTTGATCAATTAATAGTAGCTAAGTAAATGTTTTACCTTTACATATAAATTGTTGTTTGAAAGAAATTAAATAAGTAGTATATATCAACATGAATTTAATGGCGGGGTAGCTCAGTTGGTTAGAGCGCAGGACTCATAAGCCTGAGGTCAGTGGTTCGATCCCACTTCCCGCTACCATTTAAATGAAAAAAATTCTTTCAGTAATTGGTATTAGTTTAACACTTGCTCTATTAACCGACTTATTATTTGGGTCTTATTTATTAAAATTTACTCCAAAAAAAATTGATCAGACAACCAGTCATAACATTTACGATCATGATCTAAAAAAAAGTTTTAGAGGAAATCTAGAATGGTCTACTGGTAAAACATACCTTTTTTGTTCTAACAAAAGTTCTTTTAGAACTTTTTGTGACAAAATGGATTTCGACACAAAAGAATTTGATATAGCGTTTATAGGAGATAGTTTTACAGAAGGTGTTGGAGTAGATTACAAAGATACTTTTGTTGGAAGAATTAAAAACAAATTTGACGAATTAAAGATTGCTAATCTAGGTGTTGTATCTTATTCACCTTCAATATATTTTACTAAATTGAGACACTTATTAGAAAACGGTTATAAATTTAAAAGAGTTATAATTTATTTTGATATAAGCGATATTTATGACGATAATAGAAAATATAGATTTATAGATAATAAAATAAGCAGAAAAAAATCAGTAATTTTATCTAATATCCAAAGAACTCTTAAGTCGTCTTTTCCATTTTTAGCTTATTCATTGAAGATGGTAAAGAATGATATCTTTAAAAAAACAGATGTAATAAATAGGTGTAATTATCTAAATTACTGTCATGAAAAGAGTTCATGGACTTTTAATAATAAGTTTTTTGGTGATAAAGAAATAAATAAATCATTAAAATTTATGGAAATGACATACGAACTTTTGTATAAAAATGATATTAAAATGTCAGTAGGAATATATCCTTGGCCAGCTCAAATTTTATACGATAATAGTCAATCAAAAATTGTCAAATTAATGAACAATTTTTGTAAAAATAAATGTGAGTTTTTCTTTAATAATTTTAATGATTTTTTTAATGAGATAGATTTTATCGATAAAGAAAAAATTATTTCTAAGTATTATATTGAAGGTGATGTACATTTTAATTCTTTAGGTAATGAAAAAATATTTCAGAATTTTGTAAGAATTTTTAGAAATTAATGTCCAGGAAATTCAATAAGATTTTCAACTTTAAAACCGTTATCCTCAAGCTTTTTACAACCATCTAGATCAAACAAATTTATAACAAAAATGAATGCTGCTACATTAGCCTCTGACATCTTAATTAATTTTGCAGCAGCTTCAGCTGTTCCTCCAGTAGCTATTAAATCATCAATGATTAAAACATTATCATTTTTTTCAATAGAGTCCTTATGGACTTCAATTGTCGCTGTTCCGTATTCTAACTCGAAATCAACAGAGTGAACTTCTGCTGGAAGTTTATTTTTTTTTCTTAGCATAATAAAAGGTTTTTTCAAAATAAATGAGACTGCTGAAGCAAAAACAAATCCTCGAGATTCAATTGCTGCAATTTTATCAAAATCATATTTTTTAGACCTTTCAATTATTTGACTAATTGATTCAGCAAAAGCATCTTTGTCTTTTATTAGTGTTGTAATATCTCTGAAAAGAATCCCTTTTTTTGGATAGTCTTGAATAGATCTTATAAAATCTTTTAAATTCATAATAAGTAATTAATGAAGTATAAATAATTTAAATTTTAAACATGACAAGAAATAAATTAGCAATAATTGGTGGAAGTGGTCTATATGATGTAGAGGAATTTACCAACAGGGAATTAATGAATTTGAATACTGCCTGGGGAAAGCCATCTGATCAAATTTTGAAAACAATTTATAAAAATAAGGAAGTTTATTTTTTACCAAGACACGGAAGGGGACATTTTATTTCACCATCAAAAATTAATTTTAGAGCAAATATTGATGCCCTTAAACAGTTAGGTGTAACTGATATTGTATCCGTTTCAGCAGTTGGGTCTCTAAAAGAGGATTTGTCCCCTGGAAAATTTGTTATTGTTAATCAGTTTATTGATCGAACTTTTGCAAGAAATAAAACATTTTTTGATGACGAAATCGTTGCTCACGTTTCTATGGCTCATCCTACATCTAATGGATTAATGAATGCATGTGAGGAAGCAATAAAAAAAGAAAAAATTGAATATCAAAGAAATGGCACATATGTTGTTATGGAAGGACCTCAATTTTCAACATTAGCAGAGTCAAATTTATATAGATCTTGGAAAGCAGATGTAATTGGAATGACTAATATGCCTGAAGCAAAATTAGCAAGAGAGGCAGAGATAAGATATGCATCTGTATCAATGGTCACAGACTATGATTGTTGGCATCCTGATCATGAAAATGTTGATGTTCAACAAGTTGTAAAAGTTTTATTAGGTAATGCTGCTAAAGCAAAGAATATGATTAAAAACTTAATAGAAAACTTTGAAAATCATATTGATCCTAATGATCCAGCCAATAATTGTTTAGACGTTGCAATTATTACAGCACCTGAAAAAAGAACAAAAAAAACTATAGAAAAACTTAAAACTGTTGCTGGTAGAATTTTAAATCAATGAGAATAGAAGGAAAAGAATATCGTACTATTTGGTTTGAAAATAATGTAATAAAAATTATTGATCAAACAAAACTGCCACACCAATTTATTATTAAAGACCTTAAAACAGTTAAAGACTCAATAAATGCGATTAAGACAATGGAAGTAAGAGGCGCGCCTCTAATAGGAGCTACAGCAGCTTATGGAATGGTTTTAGCTATAATTGAAAATAATGACCAATCATTTTTAAAGAAATCTGCAGAAGATTTAATCAGTTCAAGACCAACAGCAATAAATTTAAAGTGGGCTGTTGATAGAATGATGAATAAATTATCAGTTGTTAATAGCGATAAAATCCTAGAAATAGCCTTGAATGAAGCAAAAGATATTTGTGAAGAGGATGTAAAATTTTGTGAAAATATAGGATTAAACGGACTAAAGATTATTGAGGAAATCTATAATAAAAAAAAAGATACAGTTAATATACTAACTCATTGTAACGCGGGTTGGCTTGCAACAATAAATTGGGGAACTGCAACCTCTCCAATCTATCATGCACACAAAAAAGGAATTCCCGTTCATGTGTGGGCAGATGAAACTAGACCAAGAAATCAAGGAGCAAATCTTACATCTTATGAATTAAACGAAGAAGGAATTAAAAACACAATCATTGCAGATAATACAGGTGGCATATTAATGCAAAGAGGTGAAGTTGATATGTGTATTGTGGGTACAGACAGAACTCTAGCTAATGGAGATGTTTGTAATAAAGTTGGAACTTATCTTAAAGCACTAGCAGCTCATGCTAATAAGATTCCTTTTTATGTTGCACTACCAAGTTCAACAATTGACTGGAATATAAAAGATCATAAAGATATCCCAATAGAGGAGAGAAATTCAGATGAATTATCTCATGTTGAAGGTTTAGATGAAAAAGGAGATATAAAAAAAATACAAATTTATCCCAAAAAAAGTAAAGCAATGAATTTAGCTTTCGATGTGACACCTGCAAAATATGTTACCGGGTTAATTACTGAAAAAGGTGTATGTGAGGCTTCAGAAAAAGGACTTAAGGGAATATTCAAATGAAGAATTTAGATCAAAGAAATCAAATTATTGAATATTCATTAAAATTAAATTCTACAAATCTTTCACCTCTTAGATCAGGCAATATATCATTGAGGGGAATAGAGAATGATATAGAAGGGTACTTAATTACTCCATCAGGAAAAAAATATGAAACACTAAAAACTGAAGATATTGTTTTTATGGGTCTAAATGAAGAAGAAAAAAAAAACAATTCAACCAACAAACCATCTTCAGAATGGAGATTTCATAGAGACATTTATGCAAGCAAAAAAGATGCACATGCTATTGTTCATACCCATTCTCCACACGCAACAGCTGTATCTTCACATGGAAAATCAATTCCACCGTTTCATTACATGATTGCACTAGCTGGTGGAAATGACATTAAATGTGCTGAATATGCTACTTTTGGAACAGAAGAGTTATCTAAAAATGTAATTAAAGCTCTAGAGAATAGAAGTGCTTGTTTAATGTCTAATCACGGCCAGGTTGCTTTTGGAAAAAATTTAGAGAACGCGTTTGAGCTTGCACAAGAGATAGAAAATATTTGTCATCAATACACTATTGCTCTAAAGTTAGGGCAACCTAAGATTCTTTCATATGAAGAAATGAAAAAAGTTTTAGATAAAGCTAAAAATTATAAAAAAGGGTAAGATGATAAAAGTTGGGGAGCATATTACTTTAGATATTATAGGTGCTACAAAAGAGTATGACCCTTCAGTTTTTGAAAAAGTCATAAATAAAATTGCTAAAGCAGCAGACGTAACCATCCTAAATATTTCTAAATATAAATTTGAGCCACAGGGCTTTACCATTTTAGCTTTGTTAGCCGAAAGTCACATCAGCTTTCATACATTTCCAGAAAAAGGAATAATTAGTTTCGATTTTTTTACTTGTGGAAAAATAAACCCATCAGTGGCAATTGATATTCTTAAAAAAGAATTTGAACACAAAAGAATTGTAAAAAAAGAATTTAATAGAGATACCCGATCCTTATATCATGACATTTATAGCTCACCTGGTTTACAAAAATCATATGTTGTTAATGAAGTTTTAGAGGATTTTAAATCAAAAGTGGGTCAACATATTGAAATTTTAGAATTAGAGCAGTTTGGAAAATCTTTATTTATTGACGGTGAAATACAAGTAGCGGCATCAGATGAGCATTTATACAGCTCAACTTTTGTTGGCGCTGGGCTTAAGTTAAATAGAAAAAATGAAAGAGCAGCAATAATTGGCGGTGGTGATGGTGGTGTTGTAAGAGAATGTATTTCAAAAAAGTTTAACTTTATAGATTGGTATGAATTAGATCCTGAAGTTGTTGAAGTTTGCAATAAACATCTTGGTGATATTGGAAAAAAAGCTACAGAAAAAAATTCTGTAAAATGTGTTTGGGGAGATGCATTTGAAAGTATAAAGACAGTGAACGAAGATACATATGATCATATTTTTGTTGATTTAAATGATGACCAGTTTTGCATAGATCTCGCTGCTAAAAATATGGACTCTTTAGTAAGAATACTAAAACCTAAGGGTGTTATTACCGCACAAGTTGGAAGTCAGGATAAAAAACCTCTTCAAGTTGAAAATTGGTTAAATGTATTCAATCATCATTTTGGAAATACTAATTTATCTAGAGTTTACATACCTAGTTTTGATTGTTCTTGGAATTTTTCTTCATCAATAAATCATTAATTTTTCTTTTTAATATCCATAATCTGTGAAATAATATTTTTTTTATTAAAGGAGATAATAATGAATATATTTAAAAAAACTATTTTTTCAGTTTTACTTTCTTTATTGGTAATAGGAAATGTTAATGCTGATAAAATAAGGATTGGAACAGAGGGTGCTTATCCTCCATGGAACTCAAAAAATGAGGCAGGTAAGTTAATAGGTTTCGAAGTTGAATTAGCTTACACACTTTGTAGATACATTGGACAGCAATGTGTAATAGTTGAGCAAGATTGGGACGGAATGATTCCAGCTTTAATCATGAGAAAGTTTGATGCAATAATGGCAGGTATGTCAATTACTGCGGAAAGACAAAAAGCTATTAGCTTTTCTCAAGGATATGCGGATGAAGTTGCATCTTTAGCAGTCATGAAAGGATCTAGCTTGGAAGGTTTAGATACATCTGCTGGGATAAATCTTACTAAACCAAATGCTGCAGCTAAAAAAGATCTTAAAACACTTACTGCTGCATTAGCAGGTAAAACTGTTTGTGTGCAAACTGCTACAATTCATCAAAACTTTTTAGATTCAGGTGATGTGGGAAAAGTAAATGTCAGAACTTATAAGACACAAGATGAAGTTAACTTAGATTTAGCATCTGGAAGATGTGATGCTGCTTTAGCTGCTGCAGTAGCATTTAGTGATTATGCAGAGAAATCTGGTAAGCCAGTTGTTTTAACCGGACCAACTTTTTCAGGTGGTGCTTTTGGAAATGGTGTTGGGGTAGGTATCAGAAAAGATGATACTGAACTTTTAAAAAAGTTTAATGCTGCAATAAATAAAGCAAGAAAGAACGGTGATATTAGTAGAATAGCTACTAAATGGTTCGGTTTTGATGCTTCTATGTAATTAAATTTTAGGTTTGGCGACTATCATGTATAGTCGCCAATCTATATGGAACTTCTAGCTTTTGGAGATACTGGTTGGGGTGATGAATTATTTCGCGCAACTTTAATGACAGTTGCTGTTTCAATAACAGCAATGTTGATCGGTTTTAGTTTTGCTGCAATTTTTACTCCATTAAAGTTATCTAAATTTAAATTTCTAAATTTAATTGCTAATATTTACACGACTGTTATCAGAGGTGTCCCTGAATTATTAGTAATTTATCTTTTCTTTTTTGGTGGGAGTGGAGCAATTATGTTTGTTGCTTCAATGTTTGGATACAACGACTACATAGAAATTAACGCATTTGTGACAGGCTCATTTGCTATTGGTATTATATCTGGTGCTTATTCGACTGAAGTTTTTAGAGGAGCAATTCAATCAATTGATGAAGGTCAATTTGAGGCTGCAAAAGTTTTAGGATTTAGTAAATTTAAACAGTTTTATAAAATTGTTCTCCCGCAAATGTTAAGATTAGCCATACCAAATTTAAGTAACGTTTGGCAAATTACTCTAAAAGATACATCATTAATCTCTGTAACAGGCTTAGTTGAAATAATGAGACAATCTTACATTGCTGCTGGTTCTACGAGAGATCCATTATTCTTTTATTCATTTGCTGCAGTTTTATATTTATTACTCACTTTTATAAGCATGAAGTTGATTAATAAATTAGAAGTCAAATATAGCAGGGGGTATTGATGGATTTTGAATTAATGATCAATAGCTTTCCAAAGTTATTAAATGCTGCAGTTGTAACTTTGAAACTTTTATCAGTTTCTTTAATTGTAGGATTATTTATTGGATTATTATTTGCAATTTTAAGATTAAATAAAAATATTTTTATAAATAAATTTGCATATGGATATTCATATGTGTTTAGGGGGACTCCATTATTGGTTCAAATATTTATTATATATTTCGGCTTAGGTCAGATAGAGTCTTTAAGATCCTCTTTTTTGTGGGTAATTCTCAAGGAGCCATATTGGTGTGCAATTATTGCTTTTGCATTAAATACTGGTGCCTACACTTCTGAAATTTTGAGATCTGCTTTTCAAACAATTAAACCAGGAATTATTGAGGCTGGAAAAAGTTTAGGTATATCCAATAAGATTATTTTTTACAAAGTTCAAATTCCTATAGCTATTAGACAATCTCTTCCTGCATATGGTAATGAGATAATTCTAATGCTAAAAGGCACTTCTCTAGCAAGCACAGTCACATTAATGGATTTAACAGGTGTAGCAAAATATATAATATCAACTACTTTTAAACCAATTGAAGTGTTTATAGTTGCTGGTGGAATTTATTTATTTATGACCTTTATAATTCACAACGTAATAAAGTTTTTAGAAAAAAAATATAGCTACTAATATTTTGTATATTCTTTAATTTCTTTTATTTTTGACCCAGTATGATTATTGATTTCTAATTTTATCTTTGCACGATCATCGTTTAAAAAGTGAACATCTCTCGAAAGTTTAATAAATTTTTCTCCAAAATCCTTTTCTTTTTCACATAATCTTTTTTCATCTTCAATTAACCATAGTTTAGAGTTTATTTCTTTTAGTGATTGATAAAGTTTGTCGAGTTTTTCATCTGACTTCACACTTTTCTCTAATTGATCTTTTAAAACAGAATGTTCATTATTAATGAATTTTAACTTTTCTGTATCTTTTATTTTTTCTTGCTTAATCTCTAAGATTGAAACTTTGTCCAAAAGTTCACCAATTGAAACTTCTATTATAATTTTATTCATAAAATTTAATACTGTGTTATCTTGTTATAAATATGTCTAATATCTTAATTATCAAACACGGATCACTAGGAGATATAGCTCAAGCTAGTGGGGCAATTCAAGACATATCTGAAAATCATAAAAATGATCGAATATATCTACTGACAACAAAACCTTATTTTGAACTATTTAAGAAAAATCCTTTTGTGAATGAGGTGATCTTAGACAAAAGATTACCAAAATATAATTTGATTTATCTATATCTTTTAATGAGAGAAATTAAAAGATATAATTTTTCAAAAGTGTTTGATCTTCAAAATTCATCAAGAACTTCTTTTTATAAAAAAATTCTTTTCCCAAAAAACAATAAAGATATTTGGTCCAGCACAAAAACAACTTTGCCTGAAGATATAACTAAAGAAAAATTTGATAAAAACTCAGTATTAAATAGATTTGATTATCAACTTAAAGAGACTGGGTTGAATACAATCAATACACTTAAACCTAATTTTAGTTGGGCTTGTTCTGACATTACTAAAATCAAAAAAAAATATAATTTGCAAAAATATATCTTATTATTTCCTTTCTGTTCTCCACATCTATTAATAAAAAAATGGCCTTACTACAATGATTTGATTAAATTAATTAAGAGTAAGTTTAATAAGCAATACGAAATTATTACAGCACCTGGTCCTAATGAAATAGAGGAGGCCAAAAAATTTGAAGCAAAAAGTATTCTTTATAATGATAAGGCTTTAAATATATCTCAGTTAACAACCCTAATTAAAGAAAGTTCCTTTATCATTGCTAATGATACTGGCCCAGCACATATAGCAGCACATGTAGGTGCCAAAGGTTTGACTTTATTTGGTAAACACACAACTGCATATAAAGTTAGCATTGAAAGAGAAAATTTTAAGGTTATTGAAGTGACAGATTTAAATAAACTTAGCGCTGAAAAAGTTTTTGAGAGGTTGATTAATAATCTAACTTAATTTTTTAATTTAATTCGTAAATATGAAAAATGATATCTTTTGGAAATATTTTTTGTAAATAGAAAAAAAGAAATAAAAGACAGCTTAAAATCAAACAAATAAGTTTATTCTTAATTGTCGAATTTAATCTTTTAAAATTTCCGCTTTTACTAACAGTGTTTAAATAATCTGTGTGAACTTGGTGGAAACCATTTTTTTCAAATAATTTCTTTAAATTATGGTCATTAAAGTAAGATATGTGTGGTGATGACAAATCTTTTTGCCAGACCCTATTGTAAAAATTTTTTAATCCTATTTTGTATAGAAATTCAGAAAATTTAAAAATTAATCCATTAGATGATGGAATATTGATTACCACTTTGCCATTTTTATTTAAAATCTTTTTAATACTATCAAACACTAAATTTAAATCATTTAAATGTTCAAACACATCATTAAAAACAATATAATCATATTTTTCTAAATCATTAAGATTTTCAGCTAATGGAAGGCTTAATTTTTTGATATTTGAAAATTTACTTTTAAGTTTATTGTATTGATCCTCATCAGCCTCAGAACCAGTAACATCTAAATTTTTTTTGATACATTCTTCCAAAAAAAAACCATTTCCAGATCCAATTTCTAAAATTTTAAACTTTTTATTTATATTTTGACTTAATAATATGTGAATAATTTTTTTAAAATTATTTTTTCTTAATTCAGCTATACCCTCAATATCACGACCAAAGCCTGGCTCAAGTATTGACTTATAAAATAAACATTGTTTACATTTAAAAACGTAATCATTAATTTTTTTTAAATTAGTGCTGCAAATAATGCATTCTTCTTTCATGCCAATATCTTTTTATACTCTAAAAATATTTGTGACCAAAGAAAAGTTTCAGCACTCACTTTTGCATTTTTTCCTAATTCTAAATATTTTTTATCCTCTATCATAAAATTTAATGATGAATAAATATCTTCTAAATTATTTCCATCACAAATTAATCCTGTTTTTTCATTTTGTATTGCATCAGATGCACCACCATCTATTCCTCCTAGTGAGGCGACACCATATTGAGCAGCCTCTACATAAGCTATTCCAAATCCCTCAACAGACTTTTTGTGGATAACTGACGGCATCACAAATATATTTGACTTTGCTATTAGGGCATTTTTTAAATCTTCACTAATTTCTTTAAAAAACATTACTTGTGAACTTAAATTGAGCTCTTTTACTAAATCTTTAATATTTTTTTCTTCATCTCCATAACCTATACAAATATAGACTATATCTGGATAAATTTGTTTTAAGTTTCTTAAAGCCATTAATACTTTTTCATGATTTTTCCTTTTATCAAATCTTGAGATAGTAATTAAACGTGGAGTTTTTATTTTGAGTAAACTTTCAACTTTATCTAAAGATTTTTTATTTAGGTTTTTAGGAGGATTTACTCCAGGATTTATTACAACTATTTTTTCAGGATTTAAGCCAATACTAATTGCTAGGTTTTTAGTATATTCAGAGTTAGCAATAATTTTTTCGACATTACCGAATACTTTCACAATCCTTTTATTTTGGTAACTATCTTTTGGATGATTAATCTCTTTGCCATGTATTAGACAATATTTTTTTTTATTAGATTTAATTAATTCTAAACTTTTCCAATGGTCAGCGATAATTCCTTGAACTTTATTTTCTTTGAGAAACTCATTAATTAACTGAGCTTTTCTTATCTTTCTTAAAAATTTAATACCTCCAATTCTTTCAATAGAAAAATTTACATTTTCATCAAATTCTTTATGATTTTCATGATATTCAGCAAAGACTTTAATCATAAAGTTTTTTGACATCTCTCGCGCGAGACCCCACATTAAACTTTGCATTCCACCGATTTTTGGTGGAAAAGATCTTGTAGTGATTAAATACATTAATTAGTTTTCCACTTAATACCACAGCCAGCACTTGGGATTTGACTCTCTGGCCCTTTACCAGTTTCAGCTATTTGTTTCATAGCTTTTAATAAGTCACTATCCCCATCTCTTACTGGAATTAAGTTTTTTAATTCTCTTAGTCTACCTCTATATTGAAGCTCCAAGTTTTTATTATAGCCAAAAAAGTCAGGTGTGCACACTGCATCATAAGTTTTGGCGATTTCTTGTGATTCATCACTTAAATACGGAAAACAAAATTGATTTTTTTTGGCAAATTTGATCATATTATCAAACGAATCTTCTGGATAATTTTTCGCATCATTTGCACATATAGCTACTGAATTAATACTTAACTCTTTTAATTTGTTACAATCATCAACGATATCTTTAGTCACTGCTTTTACGTATGGGCAATGGTTACAAATGAACATTATTAAAGTTCCGTTTTCACCTTTAATATCATTTAGAGAAATAATTTTATTTTCTGTAGATTTTAACCGAAAGTCATGTGCCTTTTGGCCGAAATCACATATTGGAGTTTGTATTGGCATAATGTAATAATATATAAATTATGTTTTACGATTTAAAAGATAAAAAACCAAAAAACTCTGGCGAAAATTGGGTAGCTCCAAATGCGGTAGTCATTGGTGATGTTACTTTAGAAAAAAATACTAGCGTTTGGTTTAATGCAACCCTAAGAGGCGATATTGAAAATATTCATATAGGGGAGGGATCAAACGTACAAGATGGATGTGTTCTGCATACGGATCCAGGCTGCCCTTTAAAAGTTGGAAAAGATGTAACGGTCGGTCATTTAGTTATGCTTCATGGATGTACGGTAGGAAATAATAGTTTAATTGGCATTGGTGCAGTGATTCTAAATAATGCTAAAATCGGTAAAAATTGTATTATAGGTGCAAAAGCGCTAATCACAGAAAATAAAGTAATTCCCGATAATTCATTAGTTGTTGGTTCGCCTGGTAAAGTTGTGAGAGAAGTGACCGATGAAGAAAAAAAAGCTGTATGGGAAAACACTAAGCATTATCAGGATAATTGGAAAAAATATTCTAAATCTATTTTTTAGAAATACTCAAGTGATTAGATTAGTAATAATAATAATTTTTTTTATGATATTTCAATCTAAGGCTTATTCATCAACAATAACCTATAAAGAAATTTTAGATAATCCTACTGAACTTGAACTAAATTTAAATTACGCAAAACAACAAGAAAAAGCTGGTAATATTAAATCAACCATTGCTACCTTAGAAAGACTGAGCAAACTTTATCCAAAAAATTCTGATATCAAGTTATATTTAATATCAATTTTACTTAAGATGGACTCAAAAGTAAAAGTTGATTTTATGGTCAAAACAATGCTTGAAGATCCTAATACTAATGAGGAAACTAAAAAATTAATAGCTGAACTTTTGACTGGTGATCAATTTCAAAAAGACAAACAAAATAAGTGGATTGCTTATTTAGATATTAATTATTCTCAAACAGAAGAAGATAATATTAGTGGAAGAACGAAGTCAGGAAAACTTGCTAAAAGTAATGGCACCACTGACTCTGAAGTGCCTTTTCCAGCTAATGATAATAGACTTATTTTAGGATATGATAAAACTTTCGTTAAAAGCACTGCTTTAACTTTAGGAAGAATTTTAAATGAAAGTTCATCTATATTTATGAACTTAGGTTTAAATGCGAACACTAATAACAAAAAGTTCAAAGGGGAAAGTGATGTTAACTCTGTCTCTTTGAGTTATTTCAAAGCAAAAAAAAATCATTATTTCTCACCGTATATTTATTACAATAAATTAAATTATAGAATGCAAGAAGATTATCAAGCCAAGGGATTTGGCACGAGCAATACATATTTACTTAATGATAAATTTAATTTAAATTATGCTTTAAGTTATTCTGACAATAGATATCATTCAAAACCAAATCCAACAGACTCCCAGGGAAATCAAATATTTGTCGATGCAGGTGATTTAAATAACAATGAGGTTTACGGTGTTAACATTAGATTAAATTATAATTTAACAGATAAAATGCAAATTAGTTCAAAAGTAATTTATAGCGATATTCAACATGCTAAAAGTTTTGATAGTTATGAGTCTAGCGGTGCAAATTTATCAATTTCTAGAATTTTTCCATTTGGAACATTTAAAGTATCTGCAACTCATTTAACAAATGTCTATGATAATAGAAAGATAACTGTATCATCATTAAAAGATAGAGAAGATACTAGTTTAGTTACTAATTTAATTTTAACGGGTGATATAAATCAACTTTTTCCTTTTTTAGGAAAAATTAACAAAGATAATAATATTTTTTATACTATGAGCTTGAGAGAATCTAATGTAAATTCAACAATATCAAGCTATGAAATCGAAAGATCATTCAAAAAAATTGGTCTCTCTAAGAGGATAAATTTTAATGATTAAAAATTTTTTCTATATTATATTTGTTTATTTCCTTTTGGTATTTAAATCTTTTAGTAACGAATTTATTGGTGTGATAGGCGTAGCAGCTGGTGAAATAATTAATCAAAATAATGAAAAACTATTAAGTGGTTCTAAAATATTTTACGGAGATACAATTATAGTAAAGCCTAAATCAAACGCTCAAATATTATTTTTAGATGAAACTGTAATGACCGTAGGGGAAGACACTGAACTAATTATAGATGATTTCGTATATGATCCAAAAACAAATAATGGAAATTTTGTAACAAATATAAAATCTGGAGTCGTAAAAACAATTTCAGGAAAAATAAGTGAAAAAAATCCTGAAAATTTAGAAATTAAAATACCAAATGGCTCTTTAGGCGTGAGAGGGACAGAGTTTCTGGTGTCACTAAATGATAAGAAGGAGAGTACAGTTTTATTATTAGGACCAGGCCCAGAAAATACCCTTGGTATGGTTCCAGGAAATATTAAATTAACAGATGGTACAAACACTACAGATATAACTAGTCCTGGTTTCCAAGCAATGATCCAAAATGTTGTATCTTTAGCATCACCCGCAAATCCAGAGGTATTAACTCAAATGTCAAGTTCAATGAGTCATTCAGTTTTAAATTCTAGCAATGTGGTTAATAGCTCTAAAAACTTAACGACAAATTTGATAAATTCAGCAGATTTGAAAAATAATATTATAATTACAGCAAAAAAGTTTGATTTAAAATCAGACGAGAGTGCCTCAGAAATTTTATCAAGCTTATCAACAGAGTCTGAATCTAAAGAAATATTAGTTGCTATGAACCAGCTGAAAGAAAATATAATTGTAACAGATAATGAAAATTATGTCAGAACTTTAGACAAAGATACTATTTTGTATGATAGTGGTTGGTTTGATCTTTCACCAGTAGAAACAGGTTCAAATGGATTAACTTATAGTCTCGGCAATGAAGAGGGAGTTTCACAAGTATTTGATACTGGGGCAACTCAACAGGGTCGTGCTAAAGTCTATGTAAACTTTAATAAAAAAGAAATAAGTGCAGATGTGCTTTCTAAAATAACATTAAAAGGAGCATCTACAGTGGACTATAGTTTTACAACGCCTACAGTTACTTTAACAACAATACCAGTTGTTGCCTCTGTGCCAATGGCAATGGGATCAACTGGAGGTACGTTTATTGATACATTAATAGATAGTGGTGGGGGTGAATGCCCAGCCGACTCTTGCACATCTTTGGTTAGAGTTGCAAATACTTTGCAGAGTAGTTCTTTGACATTGAATTCTGGATCTACACAACAATTAATGAATAAGTATAATCATGGTAACTCTGATGGTGCAAAAGAAGTATTTCAATATGGTAAATTTACTACTGTTGATTCATCTGGATTGACAGGTCTAGGAACTTTTGTTTTTGAGGGAGCCCATGATGCAGCAGCATCCCCCGCAGGAGAAGCAGCTTACGTTCAGTCTATAGAAAGACTAGAGGGCTCAACCGTAGTAATTGGTAAAGCTTTAGAGTAAGTTGATGAAAAAAATATTTATAGTATTAATTTCTTTATTTATATTTTATTCGTCATTAATAGCTGCTCCAATAGAATCTCCTTTAGATAAATTATTCAAATACTTTAAAAATGGCCAAATGATTAAAATAAATTCATATAACGCAAAAAATTACATGGAGATTAAAGATGGGACTTATAAAAAATCACCGTTAAAAATAGAAGCATTTATAGCATATCCTAAAAAAGGCGAAGGACCTTTCCCCTTAGTAATGTTTGCTCATGCGAGTGGTGGTCCACTTTTATTTACTAATAAATGGTTTAAGTTCAATAGACTAGCCGCCAAATCTTTACAGAATAAAGGAATTGCAGTTATGTTTATAGATAATTTTGCCCCTCGAGGAACTTATACAACTTATGCAAATCAACAAAAGGTCCCACATTGGTCTACTTTTATTGATACTTTTATGGCTCTTGAATATGTATCTAAAGATCCTAAAATAAATATTAATAAAGTGGGAATAACAGGTTGGTCAAGAGGCGGTGCAATTTCTATTATGGCTTCAGAAAAAAAGTTAAGAGATGCACTTATTAATAAAAATTTATTTTTTGCAGCTGCTCAACCAAGGTCACCACCTTGTTGGAGTATTGGTATGTTTAAAAATCCCACACCAATACCAGAAACAAAAACTTGGATGGTTTTAGGTGGTGCCGACGATTATACAGCAGCAGAACCATGTGTTGAACTAGGTAAAAAAATTAAAGACAACGGTGGAAACATCGAGGTTACAGTTAAAAAGGGATGGCATCATGGTTTTACAGCTAATTATAAAGAAGAGTGGGAAAAAGACGGTATGGTATTTACCAATTGTCCAGGTTTTTTTACCAATGATGATGGAACAACTAGTTCAACTGATCCAAATTATAAATGGGCCAAATCATGGTGGATGGACAGTTGTATAAAAAATGGTGCACATATTGGAGGTGATAAGGGTAAAGTCTTTAAATCTAAGTTTGTAAAATTTTTTAAAAAGGAACTTCTTAATTAATATGCCAACATATACAGTAACAAATTCAAACTTTAATTTATCCTCAAAACAACAACAAAAATTAGCTGAAGGAATTACTAAAGTTCATAATGTAGTAACTGGTGCGAATACTTATTTTGCTCAAGTAATATTTAATAAAACAAAAAAAAATAATCATTTCATGGGTGGAAAAAAAGTTAAAGAGCCATCTTTATTTTTACTTGGTCAAATTAGAGCAGGTCGATCAAAAGAGGTAAAAGATAAGTTAATTGCTGATTTGAAAAATGTATTAGTAAAAAACTCCAAATTAGATGAAACTCAAGTATGGGTTTATATTAATGATCTTCCCCCATCTCAAATGATTGAATACGGAGCTGTCCTACCAGAGTCAGGCAAAGAGAAACAGTGGTTTATGAATTTACCTATAAAATTAAAGAAAAAATTAGCGGCTATTGAAAAATAATTTAAGGAACTAACCAATCATTCTTATTTGTTTCTAAATCAAACTTAGCTCTTCGATGTCCTTTAGCAGCAAGATATAGCCATTCAACAGAATTAATCTTACATCTTATCACAGTAAAGTTTTTATAACCTTCTTCACTTTGTTCCATTGTATAATCAAAATTTTCTAATTTAGATATCATTCCCGATGTTGGATTATTCGATGTAGTCCCTGGAGGACTATCGGTTAGGTAACATCTTCTACTTATATGTTGGGTTTTTTTCCAAGATTCTTCTGTTATAGAATTTTGATTATTTACTTCACATTCTACTTTTATCCTCAATTGAATTTTTTCCTCTTTGTCGTAAAAAACTAGAGAGGCATTTTTATTTTTTTTTAGAATATCTACCTTAGGAGATCTAAAATCTGTGTGAAATTGTAATAATTTATTCTCTCTATCTGACTTTCTTAAAACCACAATCCTACCATCCACCTCTTTTTGATTTGCACAAATGAATACAGGAATTCTAAACTGAGAACCTCTATTAGTTACAGCATCATCTAGCATGGACCAGAACTTATTTTGAATTTCCGCTAAATCTTCATAGTATGCTGGCTGCATACATTACTTTCTAAATCTTTTAATTAAACTTGATGTATCCCATCTGTTTCCACCCAAACCTTGAACTTCACCATAATATTTATCAACAAGTTCAGTTACTGGTAATAGTGAGCCGTTATTTTTAGCTTCTTCCATAGCAATTTTAAGATCTTTTCTCATCCAATCAACTGCAAAACCAAAATCAAACTTATCATCAATCATTGTTTTGTATCTATTTTCCATTTGCCATGATTGAGCTGCACCTTTTGAAATAACTTCAATTACATCTTCCATATTCAGTCCAGCTTTCATA
This sequence comes from uncultured Pelagibacteraceae bacterium, assembly GCA_902527635.1. Classification (GTDB taxonomy): domain Bacteria; phylum Pseudomonadota; class Alphaproteobacteria; order Pelagibacterales; family Pelagibacteraceae; genus Pelagibacter. Next base: position 44,941 of record CABZPS010000004.1, read on the forward strand.
CCAAAGTTAATTGCTTCAGATAAACCTTGAACTAAACCAGCAATACAAATTTGATTAACCATTTTGGCAAGTTGTCCATTCCCAGCACCACCTAGTAACTTCATCTTTTTACTGTAGCAATCAATTTTATCTTTTGCTTTATCAAAATCAGCTTGATCACCACCAATCATCACTGTTAGTGCACCATTCTCTGCACCAGCTTGTCCACCAGATACTGGAGCATCAAGTGCACCGAATCCATTTTTTTTTGCGTAGTCGTAAATTTCTCTTGCAATAGTTGCAGATGCAGTAGTGTTATCAATATAAACTGCACCTTTTTTAATTGATTTGAAAGCGCCATTGTCACCAAAAGTTACTTCTCTTAAATCATTATCATTTCCAACACAGGTAAAAATATATTCTGCATCCTTAGCTGTTTCAGCTGGAGTTTCAGCCATTTTACCTTTGTATTCACTAATCCATTTTGCTGCTTTTGATTTTGTTCGATTAAAAACAGTTACATTGTGTCCACCTTTTGATATATAACCAGCCATTGGATACCCCATGACACCAAGACCTATGAAAGCAACATTACAACTCATAATTTTTTATGTTTAATAGTTTAAGTTTTAAAGTAATTATATTTGGATTTATTTTTACATTTTTTTCTAGTTTTGGACAGAGTTTTTTTTTAGGTTTGTTTAATTCTAGTATAAGAGAAACGCTTTCTATTACTCACGGACAATTTGGCTCAATTTACGCATCAGCTACATTATTAAGTAGTTTTCTTTTAATTTGGATTGGAAAAAAAATTGATGATATCAATATTTTTCGATTCGCATTTTATGTTACTCTACTCTTAGCATTTTCATGTTTCTTTTTTTCAAAAATATCATCAATAATTTTTTTATTTATAGCTGTTTTTTTGATGAGATTTTCTGGACAAGGACTGATGTCCCACACCGCAAGTACAACAATTACAAGGTATTTTACAAAATCCAGAGGGAAAGCCTTAAGTGTAGGTTGGTTTGGTCTTTCAACAGCTGAATTTATTTTACCTGTATTAATCGTTTATTTACTTTCAATTACTGCTTGGCAGAATATTTGGACATTTATTTCAATTATAGTTTTAATTTTTTTACCCTTGATATCATTTTTTTTAATTAAAAAATTAGATTTTGATACTAGAGAACAAGTAGATCAAACTGACTCTGAAATAAAAGAAATTAAACAATGGAAAAGAATTGAAGTTATAAAAGATTACAGATTTTATATTGTATGTTTAAATATGTTAGCAATGCCATGGATTGCAACTGGTGTATTTGTATATCAATCTTTCATTACTGAAGCCAAAGAATGGGGCTCTTTTGTTATCGCTCAATCATTTATGGTTTATTCAATATTATCTGTACTCACTTTATTAGGATCTGGATTTTTAATCGATAAATTTACTAGTAGAAAACTTTTAATCTTTATGAATATACCTTTGTTGATTTCTACATTGGTTTTATCTTATTTTGACAATCCAATAACGTCTTTTATTTTTCTTGGATTAATAGGTGTTTCCAATGGTTTAGCGAATGTTTTAGGTTCGTCAACATGGGCTGAAATTTATGGTGTAAAATTTATTGGCTCGATTAAAGCTCTAACTACAGCTTTGATGGTTTTTTCAACTGCTTTTGGAACAGCTTTATTTGGTTTTTTGATAGATAGAGGCTTTTCTATTGAGCAAATTGCTGTGGTTTCATTTGTATATATTTTAATCTCTTTAATCTTATTATTTTTTGTAAGAAATAAGCTAAATCCACAATATATATAAAAATCTCCTTGATTTTTATTTAGTCACTGTATAGATACTGCGCATGGCTAGAGTTACTGTTGAAGATTGTATCAATAAAGTTGAAAGTCCCTATGAGCTTGTTTTAGTTGCAAAAGAGAGAGCAACTCAATTGAACTCTGGTATTGAGCCAACTTTAGATAGGGATAATGATAAAAATACAGTTATTTCACTCAGAGAAATAGCCGAGGAAAATATAAAAGTTTCTGATTTAAGTGAGAGTGCAATTTACAAATTGAGAAAACATGTAGAACAAGTTGATGATGGAACGGAAGATGATGAAGAAGTAGGTGATGATTTTGAAAGTTTATACAAAGGTGAAATTTCAAAAAGTGGTGCTCCTATATTGCCATCAAAGAGAGCTAGAAAGGCTCCAGAAAAAATTCAAGTTTCAAAAGATGATTTAGCCGAACTTTCTCAAACAGCTAGTCCTGACGTAGACTCTCAGCCATCAGAGGAAACAGAGAGCGACTCTGATGATGTTTCTCTTGATGAAGTTTCAGAAGCTGAAGAACAGGTAAATCAACAAGATACCGAGTCTTCTGAAGAAAATAATTAATTATTAAACTCTTCTAAAATTTTTTGTCGATGCTCATCCAAATCAGGAATATCACCTCTATTCTTTTCATCCTTATATGATGACATTTTAATTGGGTTTCCAGCTAATTTAAAATCTCCCACAACTTTATGAAAAGCTTTTACAATCATGTTTCTTGATTCTATTTGAGGATTTTCAACAGCCTCTTTTATATTGAAGATTGGACCACATGGAATTTTATCCTTTTTCATCTCTTCTACCCATTCATCTGTTTTTTTTCTAGATAATTTATCCTCTAAAATTTTTTTAAGTTCATCCATATTTTTAGCTCTGGATGAATTATTTGAAAATTTTGGATTTTGATTTACTTCACTTATTTTTAAGACATCACAAAGTTTTTCAAATAATTTATCGTTACCTGCTGCAATTATTATATAACTATCTTTTGTTTTGAAAGCTTCAAATGGAGCAATTGATGGATGACGTGATCCCATCGGTTTTGGAATTTCATTCTTTGAAAGATATCGTGCGATAGCATTTTCTAGAATAGCTATTTGACAATCAAGCATAGATACATCTATGTACATTCCTTTTCCTGTTTTTTGTCTATCATAAAGAGCTGCATTAATTCCAATCGTAGTAAAAAGTCCTGCAGTTATATCTCCGATAGATGTTCCAACTCTTGTAGGTTCAGAATTTGGTTGACCAGTTACACTCATTAATCCCCCCATACCTTGTACCACCATGTCGTAAGCTGGTAATTCTTTAAGTGGACCTGTTTGACCAAATCCTGATGCAGAAGCATAAATTAGTTTTGGGTATTTTTTGGACACATCCTCCCATCCATATCCCCATTTTTCTAAAGTTCCTGGTTTAAAATTTTCGACTAAAATATCTGCTTTAGATAAAATTTTGTTAAAAATTTTTTTATCCTCCACATTTTTTAAATTGAGAGCAATACTTTCTTTACCTCTATTTAAAGACATAAAATATGCAGAGTAATCTTTTATAAATGGTCCAAAATTTCTTGAGTCATCTCCGATTTCTGGAGCCTCAACTTTTATCACTCTTGCACCTAAATCTGACAATATCATTGTACAATAAGGCCCAACTAATACTCTCGTTAAATCAACAACTAAAAGGTTTTTTAAAGGTCCATCCATAAATATAGTTTATATTAAGTGCTTTTACCGACTTGACTCTTATTAATAAGTTCATTTTAATTGAATTATTAAAAATAACAATAGAGGGAAAAATAATGTTTAAAAAAATATCTTTATACTTAACTTCATTAGTTTTCGTTTTCACAACTATTGGTTCTGCTTTTGCTGTAACTCTAAAAGCAAGTCACCAATGGCCGGGAACACCAAGAGCTGATGGATCTTTTGACCCACGTCATGAAATGGTGCAAATCATTGCAGATGAAGTCAAAAAAGCAAATGTTGGAATAGATATAAGAATTTATCCAGCTAAATCATTATACAAACCAAAAGAACAGTGGAAACCAATGACAACAGGTCAGTTGGATATTTCTGCTTTTCCATTAGCATATGCATCTAAATTCCATCCTGAATTTGACGCAACTCTAATGCCAGGAACAGTCAAAAATCATGACCATGCATTGAGATTTAATAAAGGTCCAATGATGTCTGAGATTAAAAAAATCATTAATGATGCCGGCGTTGTAGTTTTATCTGATGCTTGGTTAGGTGGTGGTTTTGCTTCGAAAACAAAATGTATCAAAAACCCTAGCGATGCAAAAGGCCAAGTTATGAGAGCTGCAGGCAAAGCATTTAACCAAATGTTAGAAGCAGCAGGAGCTGGTATACAAAGTATGCCATCATCTGAAATTTACACAGGTCTACAAACTGGTGTATTAACAGGCGCTAACACTAGTTCAGGAAGTTTTGTAAGTTACAAAATTTATGAACAAGTTTCATGTGCAACTCCTCCAGGAAAATTTGGTCTATGGTTTATGTACGAACCAATCTTAATGTCGAAAAAGTCTTATGATGCTTTAAGTTCTAAGCAACAAAAAGCTCTTATGAAAGCTGGTAAAGTTGCTGAGAAATACATGACAGCTCAAGTAGAAAACTTAGATAAAAAGTTTGAAGATGCTTATAAAGCTGCTGGTGTAAAATTGGTATACATGGATGCAAAAGACCATGCTGCATGGGTAGAGATTGCGAAAAAATCTTCTCATAAAGCCTTTGCTGATAAAGTTCCAGGTGGCGATAAGCTGATGGAAATGGCTTTAGCAGTTAAATAAAATAATATATAAATTACCCCTATTTATTCTTTATAAATAGGGGTTTTTTTTATGAAAAAAAAATATCTACAACTTTGTGACTATATAGCTAATGCATGCGGTGCTTTCGCTGTATTGGCATTGCTTTTATCAATCTTGGTAATCGTTGAGCTTGTTTTTGAAAGATATTTTTTTCAAAGAGCAATTACATGGCAAACAGAACTTGTTACCATGTTATTGGTTGCATCAACTTTTATAGGAAGTGTATACGTTTTAAGTGAAAAAGCTCATGTTAGTATGGAATGGATTTATGACTTTCTATCAAAAAAAAATATAATTATATTAAAAATTTTTACATCATCAATAAGTTTACTTTTTTTCTTAATTTTGTTTTATTTTGGATTTTTAATGTTTGAGGAAGCATTTACCAAAAATTATTCAACAGGAACTGTTTGGGATCCACCACTATGGATACCATATTCATCGATGATGTTGGGAGCTTTGTTAATGATATTACAGTATATCGCAGAAATTATAAAATTGACTGATGATAAGGATTTTAAATAAATGGATCCATTGATTATAGCATTAATTGTTGCAGTATTTACTTTATTAGTACTTTTTTCTGGAATTCCAATTGCTTTTGGTTTGAGTTTTGTTTCGATTGCTTTGTTAGTAACATTTGAGGGAGTTCAAATGCTTGATGTCTTTGCTGAAACATTTTTTGCAGGACTAAACTCTTTTGTTTTACTTTCCATACCAATGTTTATTTTAATGGGAATGGCTGTTGCTAATTCTCCTGCAGGAAAAGATTTATACACAGGCTTGGATAGATGGCTTTGGAGGGTACCAGGTGGATTAGTAATTTCTAATATTGGTGCTTGTTCAATTTTTGCAGCTTTAAGTGGATCTAGCCCTGCAACTTGTGCAGCGATTGGAACAATGGGGATACCTGAAATGAGGAAAAGAGGGTATTCCGACCAAATCGCAACGGGAACTATTGCAGCTGGAGGAACCTTAGGAGTTTTAATTCCTCCTAGTATTGTTTTAATTGTTTATGGAATTGCAACAGGTACATCAATTGGTAGATTATTTTTATGTGGTCTTGTACCAGGTTTCATGTTGGCAGGCATGTTTGCAATTTGGGCACTAATACACAGTTATTACATTGACAAGGATGCAGCAAAAGCTTTAAGAAATAGAGTAAGACCTACTTTAAAAGAAAAACTTGAAGTATTACCAAGAATTCTTCCTTTCTTAGCAATTATTGCAGGTGTTTTATATGTACTGTATGGAGGAGTTGCAACACCATCTGAAGCATCTGGAGTAGGAGCGTTCTTAGTCTTTGTATTGATTGCTGTGGTATATAGAATTTATCAACCAAGTAAAATATGGAACATTGTTAAAGTTTCAATGAAAGAAAGCGTGATGATAATGTTCATCATTGCTGCGTCATATCTTTTTGCTTTTACACTCTCGCAACTCTATGTAACCCAATCTTTAGCACAAAGCATGGTTGATTTAAGTTCAAACAAATGGGTTGTGTTCCTTTTAATAAATATATTTCTTTTAATAGCTGGGTTCTTTTTACCGCCAGTAGCAGTTATTGTAATGACTTCAGCTATATTATTACCAGTCATTACCACTTTGGGGTTTGACCCATATTGGTTTGCAATAGTATTTACAATCAATATGGAGATTGGTTTAATTACACCCCCAGTTGGATTAAATCTTTATATTATAAAAGGAATTACCCCAGACGTTAGTTTGTCAGAAATTTTAAAAGGATCTATACCGTTTATGATAATTATGGCTTTAGCTATAGTAATTTTATGTATTTTTCCTGAGATTGTTACATGGTTACCTGATAAAATAATGGGTAAGGACCTTGGATTCTAAAAAAGAAATAAATAGAAAAATATCAGTCGCTCCAATGATGGATTGCACTGACAGACATGACCGTTTCTTTTTGAGACTGATGAGTAAAAATGTGATGCTCTATACTGAGATGGTCGCTACAAAATCGGCAATTCACGGTGATAGAAAAAAAATTTTGTCTTTCAGTCAGGAGGAAAAACCTCTAGCTTTACAGGTTGGTGGTTCCAATAAAGATGAGTTAGCAGAAGTTGCTAAAATTGCAGAAGACATGGGGTATGATGAAATAAATATCAACCTTGGATGTCCTAGTAAAAAAGTTCAAAAAAATAAATTTGGTGCATGTTTAATGAAAGAACCAGAATTAGTTGCCGAGTGTATACACTCAATGGTAGGCGCTTGTAAAATTCCAGTGACCGCCAAAACACGTATTGGTTTTGATGATGTAGAAGATTTTGATTATCTAAATAATTTTATTAGACAAATGAGAGATGTAGGGGCGAAAACGTTTATTTTGCATGCAAGAAAAGCAATGCTAAGTGGATTATCTCCAAAACAAAATTTGAATATTCCAAAGTTAAATTACGATATGGTTTACAAAATTAAAAAAGAAAATCCAAATTTAGAAATTATAATTAATGGAGGTATAACCAAAGTAAGTGAAATAAAAGATCATTTAAATTATTGCGATGGTGTAATGATTGGCAGATCTATTTATCAAAACCCATATTCTCTCGTGGAAATAGAAAAAGAAATTTTTAATGTCGACAATAGCCCTACAAGAGAAGAAGTTGTCCAAAAACTTTTAGAGTATTTAGATAAAGAAGTTAAAGAGGGTACCAGAGTTAATCACATAATGAGACACACAGTTGGCCTATATCACGGTCAAGTTGGATCTAAAGAATGGAAAAGGTATTTAAGTGATAATATGATGGCAAGAGACTCTGATTTTCAAAAAGCAAAACATATTATGACCATTGTTCAAAATAATGAAAAAGCAAATCAAACAAGCCAGTAATGGAAATAATAGATTTAGGTGAATTAATAAACTTATTAGTTGTCTTGGGTGTTGCCGCAGCAGTTGCAGGTTTTTTAGCTGGCTTGCTAGGTGTTGGCGGAGGAATAATTATGGTTCCTGCTTTATACTATGCTTTCACAGTTTTAGATTTTGATATTATTACAAGAATGCATTTATCAGTTGGTACCTCTTTAGCTATAATAATTCCAACTTCCATAATTTCTACAAAAACACATATGGAATATAATGCGGTAGATTTTAAGATGGTGAAATCATTTGGCATTTTTATTTTGTTTGGAGTAATCGCTGGAACTTTCTTAGCTGTGAACTTAAAAACTGCAGCGTTAGTTTTATTCTTTTCTATATTTGCGTTTATTGTCGGTTTATTTTTTATCTTTTTGAGAGAAAAACTTCTTGAAAACCCAAAAGAGATTTCTGATTTAGTAAAAAATATTTCTGGCATTGTAATAGGCTTCATTTCAGTACCTCTTGGAATTGGTGGTGGGTCATTAATGGTACCTTTTATGAGAACATTTGGTTATGATATTAGAAAATCCATTGGAACAGCCGCCGCTGTAGGTTTTTTGATTGCTGTGAGTGGTAGCATAACAATGATTTTAGGGGGTAAAATAATTGATAATGTTAGTACTCCTTTTAGTATTGGTTACTTAAATTTATTGGGTTTTCTGGTTTTTGTACCAGTAACAACAGTCATGGCTCGTTTAGGCGCAAAAGCAGTTTATAGAATTGATAAAAAATTATTAAGTAAAATTTTTGGAACTTTTTTAATTATAGTGTCTATTAGATCGTTTATTGAGTATCTAAATATTAGTTAAAATTTATTTTGATCAGTGCCCCATTTAATTTTATTCCAAATTCTTTCATGAAAATAGTAGAAAAAAAGTGGTACTATCGATCCAATTCCCAATATTCCTGCGACTTTAAAAGAACCAGT